>JBHEMN010000100.1:0-6052 GCA_046262575.1 Jatrophihabitantaceae bacterium | reverse complement strand
TGATCGGCGACCAGGTGAAGGTCGTCGGCTGGTACGACAATGAGTGGGGCTATTCCAACCGCCTCGTCGACCTGGCCGTGCTCGTCGGGTCTTCGCTCTAGGCGGGGGCGTGCGCACCCTCGACAGTCTCATCAAGCACGGCGTGAAGGGGCGGCGAATACTCGTCCGCTGCGACCTCAACGTGCCGATCAGCGAGAATGCCAAGCGCACTGTCACCGACGACGGCCGAATCCGCGCGTCCCTGCCGGTGTTGACCAAACTCTTGGACCATGGCGCCCGGGTGATCGTCGCTGCCCACCTGGGCCGGCCGGCCGGCGCCCCTGATCCTGCCCACTCGCTCGGACCGGTCGCCGACCGGCTGGCCCAGTTGCTGGGCCGACCCGTTGAGCTCGCGCTCGACACGGTGGGCCCCAGCGCCCGGCTGCTCGCCGACGGGCTGCGCGACGGCGAGTTGCTGCTGCTCGAGAACGTCCGTTTCAACGCGGGCGAGACGAGCGAAGACGATGCGCAGCGCAGTGCGTTCGCCCGCTGCCTGGCCTTGCTCACCGGCGGCGAAGACGACGGCGGCGCCTTTGTCCAGGACGCGTTCGGCGCCGTCCACCGAAAGCACGCGTCGGTGTACGACGTCGCCACGCTGCTGCCCCACTACTGCGGCGACCTGGTGCGCGACGAGTTGCGGGTGCTGCGGGAGCTGACCGGCGAACCGCAGCGGCCCTACGTCATCGTGCTCGGCGGGTCGAAGGTCAGCGACAAGCTGGCCGTCATCGACTCGTTGCTGCCCAAGGTCGACAGGATGCTCGTCGGCGGCGGGATGTGTTTCACGTTTCTCGCCGCACAGGGCCACGAGGTCGGCGACTCCCTGCTCGAGGCCGACCAGATCGAGGCATGCCGTGGCTTGTTGGACGTGAAGTCCGCGGACGGCACGCCCAAGATCGTGCTGCCCTCCGACGTTGTCGTCGCGGCCGAGGTCACCGAGCACGCGCCGGCTCGCACCGTCGCGGTGAACGCGATTTCGGCAGGCTGCAAAGGCCTGGACATCGGACCGGACTCCGTGAAGACCTTCGCCACGGCCCTCGGCGCGGCGCGGACCGTGTTCTGGAACGGTCCGATGGGCGTCTTCGAAGTCGGGCAGTTCGCCGCCGGGACGAAGGGCGTCGCGCAAGCGGTCGCGGCCGTCGACGGGCTCTCGGTTGTCGGAGGCGGCGATTCGGCCGCCGCCGTACGCGCGCTGGGCCTGGACGTGAACGCCTTCGGCCATGTCTCGACCGGCGGCGGGGCATCGCTGGAGTTCCTCGAGGGCAAGACCCTTCCTGGCGTCGCCGTGCTGGAAGAGGCCTGAGTGCCCGCCATCTCCCGGGCTGCGGCCACCGGGCCGGTCGCGAGCTCCCGACGGAGGCTGATCGCCGGCAACTGGAAGATGAACCTGAACCATCTCGAGGCGCTCGCGCTCGTCCAGAAAATCGCCTTCAGCCTCGACGAGGAGCAACTCGGCAGAGTCGAGGTCGTGATACTCCCTCCGTTTGTCTGCCTACGCAGTGTGCAGACGCTCGTCGACGGCGACCGGCTACTGCTCGGCTACGGCGCGCAGGATCTCTCGCCCCACGATTCCGGGGCCTATACGGGCGACATCGGCGGCCCGATGCTGGCCAAGCTCGGCTGCACCCACGTCGTCGTCGGCCATTCCGAGCGCCGCGCGCTACACGGTGAGAGCGACGCCGTGGTGAACGCCAAGATCGTCGCCGCGTTCCGGAATGCGCTGATTCCGATCCTTTGCGTCGGGGAGACGCTCGACGTCCGACAAGCCGGCCAGCAGATCGCGCACACCACCGCGCAGCTCGACGGCGCTCTGGCCGGAATCTCCGCCGAGCACGCCCAGTCGATCGTCGTGGCCTACGAACCTGTGTGGGCCATCGGAACCGGCGAGGTGGCGACTCCGGACGACGCACAGCAGGTGTGCGCCGCTATTCGCGAGCGGCTGGGCTCGCTGTACTCACCGGAGCTCGCAGCGGCCGTGCGCGTGCTCTACGGCGGTTCGGTCAAATCCAGCAACGCCTCCGAGCTACTCGGCCGCCCGGACGTCGACGGCGCGCTAGTCGGCGGTGCGAGCCTGGACGGCGCGGAATTCGCCGCGATCTGCATCGCGGCGGACAATCGGGCCGACATTGCCTGATCGCCAGGTATCCTTGTCCGGCACCGCCGACCATTCCCGATCGCTGGCAGCTGAGGCTACTCAAAGATGATCTTTACCTTGTCCATCGTGCTCATCGCCACGAGTCTGCTTCTCGTGGTGCTCGTGTTGTTGCACCGAGGCAAGGGCGGGGGGCTGTCGTCTATGCTTGGGGGCTCCTTTTACTCGAACCTGTCCGGCTCGTCGGTCGTCGAGCGCAACCTGGATCGGCTCACAGTGATCGCCGGCTTGGTGTGGACGATTTGCATCGTCGGGTTGGGCCTGCTCTACAAGAACACCGGCTGACAGACCCCGGTCGCAACGAGTCGTAGGGGGAACAGACGTGGCTGGTGGCAGTGCCATTCGTGGCAGCCGAGTCGGCGCCGGACCGATGGGCGAAAGGGAGCGGGGCGAGGCCGCGCCCCGGCAACGCGTCTCGTTCTTCTGCGCCAACGGACATGAGGTGCGGCCGGCGTTCGCCGTCGACGCAGTCCTACCCGATACCTGGGACTGCCCCAAGTGCGGCTTTCCCTCAGGGCGGGAATCAGAGGCGCCCCCCAACGCGCCCCGCAACGAGCCGTACAAGACGCATCTGGCATACGTGAAGGAGCGCCGCTCCGACGAGGACGGCGCTGCGATCCTGGAGGAGGCCCTGCAGCGGCTCAAATCCCGCCGCGGCGAGTCCTGACCCAAGGTTCGCTGGTCATGTTGTGAACCGGATCACCTGACGCCGAACGGCACGAGATCGCCGGGTCAGCGCCGGTGACGCTCAGCCAACCGGCGGCTTGTAGAGATTGTGCGGCAGCCTGGTGGCGGCCGCGCGGTCGATCAACCAGAGCGTGCGATGCCGGCCCCGCGGACCAGCGGCCGGCACCTGCACCCGCCCGGCCCCGCCGAGGGCCATGGCCACCGCCTTCGCCTTGGCGTCCCCGGATGCGATGAACCACACCTCGTTTGCAGCATCCAGGGCGCGAAAGGTGAGCGAGAGCCGCGTCCGCGGCGGCTTCGGCGCGTTGTGCACGGCGATGACGGGGGCATCGTGCTCGTACACGCCTGGGTGTTCCGGGAACAGCGATGCGCAGTGGCCGTCCGGTCCGATGCCCAGCAATACGACGTCGAAGTGGGGTACGTCCTCGTCTGCGCCGGCAGCTTGACGTTGGTCCACCCCGACGGCTTGGGCGAGTTCGCCGGCGTAGGCCTCGGCTGCTGCCTCGACATCGTCGCCGAAACCCGCGTCGGCGGCGGGCATGCGATGCACCAGGGCTGGGTCCAGCGGCAATGCGTCCAACAGCGCAGCGTAGGCGGCCCTGTCGTTGCGCTCGGCGGAGTCGGACACGACGTAGCGCTCATCGCCCCACCAGATGTGCACACGTCGCCAGTCGACGGCGTCACGCCCCCGCAATTCGCGCATGGCAGCCATCACCTGCTCGAGGATTGCGCCGCCGGTCAGGGCGAGGTGGGCCACTGCGCGTACCGACAACGCCGAAACCAAGCTCGCCACGAGGCGTCCCGCGGTGTTCTCCGCGAGCGTCTCTGACGATGGCTCGACCACGATCTCGGGCGGGGTGGGCCGCGCTGCCACTACCAGGCCGCCGAGGACGGGTCGGCGGCCAGTGCCGGATCGTTCCAGACGTGCGCCCGCTGCGACGGCCGGTCTTCAAGTCCCGGTACCGCGCACACGGTGCCCAAGGCATCGGCGTAGATCTCGTCGGCGTCCAGATGGCGAAGTTCCTCAGCCAGCAGCTCGCCGAGCGAGCGCTCCGGGAAGGGTGCGATCGAGTCGTGCTGCCCGTCCCGGCGCAGCACCAGGCGCGAGCCGTCGCGGAACGCCTTGATGCTCGTACCGCTCGCGAAGTCCATCTCCACCGACTCGATCGACGTCCCGGGCGCCTTGTTGACCGGGATATGGATCCCCAGCTTCGAGGACAGCCAGCCGGCGAGCAGCAGCGCCGAAGGGTCGGTGTCGTCGCCTTCGACCCGAGCCGACGTGGCCGGTTCGCGCGCGGTGTCATATGCCGATGCCAGCGCCGCGCGCCAGCCGGTGACGCGGGTCCACGCGAGGTCGGTATCGCCGGCGGCGAAGTCCTCAGCTCGCTTCTGCAGCGCCGCCACCTTGTCCGCCGTCCGGCAGACGTCGGTGATGCGGCGCTCCGCGAACACGCCCAGCGGGTCGTAGTCGATTCGATCGGGCGGGGTGCCGTGCCACCAGGTGACGACGGGCGCATCGGGCGCGAGCAGCGGCAGCGTCACCGACTCCGCGTGCAGGGCAAGGCGGCCGTACATGCGCAGAACTACTGCCTCGCCCGGCCCGAGCCGTCCGCCCATCAGCACCTCGGCGTCCAGCCGCGGCACCGGTGCGTCGATCTGGCGGCGGATGACCATCAACATCCGCATGGGGTGCTTGCTGGCCGCGATAGTCGCGGCCTGCTCCACCTCAGCGGCGTCGCGTTCAGCGACGACGATGACGAGGGTCAGCGCATTGCCACTTGTGACGGCGCCGCCGGTGCGCCGCTCTGCCGCCAGCGCGCGCACCACCGCTGCGCCGGTCGTGTCCCAGAGGGTTGTCATTACGGCCGCCTCCAGACGCGGCCGTCACGGGCCAACATCTCGTCGGCCTCCTTGGGTCCCCACTCTCCCGCGCGGTACAGGTATGGCTCCTGTCCGGCCCAGAAATCCTCCAGCGGATCGATGACCCGCCAGGATGCCTCGACCTCCTCGTTGCGCGGGAACAGGGTCGCGTCGCCGATCAGCACGTCGAGAATGAGCCGTTCGTAGGCCTCGGGGGAGGCCTCGGTGAATGCCTCGCCGTAGAGGAAGTCCATCGCGACGTCACGCACTTCCATCGCGGTGCCCGGCACCTTGGACCCGAACTTGAGGGTCACTCCTTCGTCGGGCTGGACCCGGATGACGAGCTGGTTATGGCCGAGCTCCTCGGTGTCGGTGCGGCTGAAGGGCAGATGGGGAGCTTTCTTGAACAGCACGCCGATCTCGGTGACGCGCCGGGGCAGGCGCTTGCCGGTGCGGATATAGAAAGGCACGCCCGCCCACCGGCGGGTCTCGATTCCGAGCCGCACGGCCACGTAGGTCTCGGTGTTCGAGTCCGCCGCGATGCCGTCCTCGGCGCGGTACGCGACGCTGCGCTCACCGGCCAGCCAGCCCTGGTCGTACTGCCCACGGACCGCGTAGGCAGCCAGGTCGGACGGCAACGAGATTGCCCGGAGCACCTTGATCTTCTCGGTGCGAATCGCTTCGGGCGAGAACTCGACCGGCTCTTCCATGGCCGTGAGTGCCAGCAGTTGCAGCAAGTGGTTCTGCAGCACGTCACGCGCCGCACCGGTGGCATCGTAGAACGTCGCCCGGCCCCCGATTCCGACGTCCTCAGCCATCGTGAACTGCACCGAGTCGACGAAGTTGGAGTTCCAGACCGGCTCGAAGAGCTGGTTGGCGAAGCGCAGCGCCATGATGTTCTGGACCGTCTCCTTGCCCAGATAGTGGTCGATTCGGAAGACGTCCTGCGCGGTGAACACCCGGTCGACGAGCCCGTTGAGGTCCAGCGCGCTCGCAAGGTCGTGCCCGAACGGCTTCTCGACCACGACGCGCCGCCAGCCTCCGCTCTGCTTGTTGCTGGCCATACCGGTGCGCTCCATTTGCTGGAGTACCACCGGGAACATGCTCGGCGGTATCGACAGGTAGAAGGCGGCGTTGCCCTTGATGCCGTGGCTGGCGCGCAGGTCGTCGAGGGTCCGGCCGAGCGTGTCGAAGGCTTCGTCGTCGTCGAATGCGCCGGGGACGAACTTGATGTTTCCCGAGAGCCGCTTCCAGACCTCTTCGTTCCAGGCCGTTCGGGCATGCTCCTGGGCGGACTTGCGAGCCAGGGTCTCGAAG
>JBHEMN010000099.1:0-4387 GCA_046262575.1 Jatrophihabitantaceae bacterium | reverse complement strand
TCATCGACAACACCAGGGCGGTGGTGCCCAGCTTCAGGAACGTGGACACCTCCGCCAAGTTGGCGTCGCCCACGATGACGTGGAGTCTGCGGTACTTCTGGGCGTCTGCGTGCGGTTCGTCGCGCGTGTTCACGATGGGTCGCTTGAGCGTCGTCTCCAGACCCACCTCGACCTCAAAGAAATCTGCGCGCTGCGAGATCTGGAAACCTGCCGTCTTGCCGTCCTGACCCAGACCCACCCGCCCGGCACCGCACATCACCTGCCGGGTCACGAAGAACGGCACCAGGTGGCGCACCAAAGCCGCGAACGGAGTGTCGCGGCTACAGAGGTAGTTCTCGTGCGCGCCGTAGGAGGCGCCCTTGTTGTCGGTATTGTTCTTGTAGATGTTGATCGGTGCGCCGGCGCCTGGCATCGAGGCGACCCGCCGAACCGCCGCGAGCATCACCAACTCGCCCGCCTTGTCCCAGCGAACTGCGTCGAGGGGGTTGGTGACCTCGGGACTGGAGTACTCCGGGTGGGCGTGATCGACATACAGGCGAGCGCCATTGGGCAAGATGACGTTGGCCATCCCGGCGTCCTCTTCCGCCTCGATGAACTCCTGGGCGACGGTGGCGTTGTTGCCGACGAGGTCGAAGCCACGAGCGTCGCGCAGCGGCGACTCCTCCTCGAAGTCCCAGGTTGCCCGACGGGCTCGGCCGGCAGGCAGCGTGCCGGCGTAGGCGTTGACGACCTGGGCCGAAAGCAGCATCGCGTTTGCCGAGGGCTGGCCGGGCATACTGACGCCGTACTCGACCTCGGTGCCCATCACCCGTCGCACGCTCACGAGCTCAGGCTACGGCGCCGAGCCACGCACTGGGCCGGCGATGCCCGGCGAAGCACCAACGTGCTGCTAGGCCACGAATGCCGGTAATGGGCAATGCAGAAGGCCGCAGGTCGTGCGCAGCAGTTCTGCCTCGTTGAGGGTGAGGTCGCCGTCGTCGCGAATCGCGATCACCAGCGCTTCGATCAAGCATTGTTTCGACCCCGGGTCGAGGGCGTCCAGCGGCCCCCACACGCCGTCCAGCGCCCGCCAGGTATCGGTCGGCGGCTGGTAGCCGATTGCGGCGCCGGGTAGGAGGGCGGCGACGGCCGCGGTGAAAGCGCGCTGCGCGGCGGCCGGGTCGGCGTTACCCGTCGCGGCGACAGCAGCCAGGAGAGTGCACGCTGCATTCGATGCCTGGCGCACGTCGACCCGTCCGGGCCTGGACCGGCCGGAGGGGTCGAGTGAGTCACGGATGTAGCCACCGAACAGCCTGGTGATGCAGTATTCGAAGACCGAGATCGAGCCGTCGGCACGCGCGACGTCCTCCAGTGTTGTGACCAGCACGTCGAGCGCGGCCCGGGGGTGAGCTATGACGAGCGGCGCCGCGATGCTCGCGATGGGCAGGCGTAGCTGCGGCGGCAGCCCCGCGAAGAGACCGGCGAGTCCGGTCGTGTCGCTGGCTGCGCTCGCGCCGAGCCGGGTGGCGATGAGCTCGAGCTGGATTGCGCGGACTGCGGGCGTGGCATCGAGCACGGTCGCCAGGATCAACGGGATCGCGGTGCTGCCCTGACTCGCCAGTCGCCGGAGATCGGGTGAAATCTGCGCGCTGAGGTCAGCGCCGCGCTCGAGGTCAGCGGCGGTGAGCGTGCCCACCCGCGCACTGACCTCACGCGGGGTCGTTCGCACAGCTGGCGCAGGAACTGCAGTCGCCGACGGTTGCGGCGCCCGGCCGGTGTCGGTGATGCCGAGCGAGACGTCCTCATCGAGGCTGCGCGCAGGACGGTCCTGCCACTCCTGGCGCAGCTGTGCGATGTGCTCGGGTCGGAACGCCGGGTCCAGCGCTGCGATCCTCTCGAGCAGCGGCGGGTGCGTGGCGAAGAGCTGGCTGACCGACCGGCCACCGCCCTCGCCGAACAGCATGTGACTGACCTCTGTCGCCGCGTGGGTGTTGGTCAGCACGGATCCGCTCGGCAGGCCCGCGATCTTCTTCAGCGCGCCTTCGAGCCCGGTGGTCTGACGGGTGAACTGCACAGCCGACGCGTCGGCTAGCCATTCCCGCTGCCGGCTCACCGCAGCCTTGATGAGACTCGCGAAGAACTGGCCGACGAAGCCGAGGATGGTCATGGCGAGCGCGATCACAATGATCGGAGCACCGCCGCCCTTGCGGTCACTGCCGCGGCCACCGCCGAAGCTGAGCACGCGCAGCCCGATCAGGCCGAGCAACAGGATGCCATTGAGCAGGCCGATGAGCCGGATGTTCAAGCGCATGTCGCCGTTGAGGACATGGCTGAACTCGTGCCCGATCACCCCCTGCAGTTCGTCGCGATTCAGCTGTTGCAGCGCGCCGCCGGTAACGGTGATGGCGGCATCCGCGGGTGTGTACCCGGCGGCGAAAGCGTTGATACCAGACTCGCGTTCGAGCACGAACAGGCGCGGCATGGGCACGCCCGAGGCCAACGACATCTCCTCGACGATGTTGACCAAGCGCCGCAATCGGGGATCGGTTGACGTGGGATCAACCGGCACCGCGCCCACGGAGCGTGCTACTGCCGATCCGCCGGCCCGCAGCGACAGCGTCTTGCTGATGGTGCCAACGGCAATGATCAGCAATGTCACGGCCGAGACGGCGGCCAGCTGAGCGATGATCGACGAGGTCTGCTGCGGCCGAGCGAATATGAAAACGACGACGTCAACGAGCACGACGATGGTGAGCACGGCAGCGGTGAAGAGCAGGACCAGGCGCACGGTCGTGCCGCGTGCAGCGCGTTGTCGGTCGAAGAAGTTCACTGCCTAGTCCTCGATCGAAGCGCTCAGAACTGGACTTTCGGTGCGTCCCGAACTTCGGGGTGCTCGGGCCCGATTTCCCACAGCGCTGCCGGGGCGAAATGGAACATGCCCGCAATCACGCTGGCCGGGAAGCTCTCCCGTTTGGTGTTGAAGGTCATGACCGAGTCGTTGTACGCCTGGCGGGAGAACGCCACCTTGTTCTCCGTCGAGGTGAGCTCTTCGCTCAGCTGCACCATGTTCTGGCTGGCCTTGAGGTCCGGGTAGGACTCCGCCACAGCGGTGAACCTGCCGAGCGCGGCGGTGAGAGCGCCCTGACTCTGCGCCATCTTCTGCATCGCGACCGGGTCCCCCGGATTGGCCTGGGCCGCACTCAGGCCGGAAATCGCGGCGGCCCGCGCCTGGGTAACGGCCTCTAGGGTGTCCCGCTCGTGCGCCATGTATGCCTTGGCTGTCTCGACCAGGTTGGGGATCAGGTCGAAGCGGCGCTGCAGTTGCACGTCGATCTGGGCAAAGGCGTTCTTGAAGGCATTGCGTGCCCGGACCAGCCCGTTGTAACCGCTGATCACCCAGAACAGGAGGATCAGGACGACAACCGCGATCGCGATGCCAATGACCAAACCCATGTCGGTCCCTCCCCGTGCTCCGAACGCCGGCCTCGAGCCTAGCGGCATCAGGCCAGTAGCTTCACGATCGCGGCGACGCCCACGAAAACGATGACGCCCCGCAGGACTACCGGCGACATTCGCCTCCCCACCCGGGCGCCAAGGAGGGCACCCAGAATGGAGCCGGCCGCGATCAACCCAGCAGCGGCCCAGTCGATGTGTTCGGTCGCAGCGATGACGAATACGAGCGCCGCGACCGCGTTCACCAAAGCCGCGAGCACGTTCTTCAGTGCGTTCTGCCGCTGCAACGACTCCGCGAGCAGCAGGCCGAGCAAGCCCATCAGCAGCACACCCTGGGCGGCGCCGAAGTAGCCGCCGTAGGCTCCCGCGCCTAGCGTGAGCACCCACAGCAGAGGCGTCACCCGGGTGCTCGCACCGTGCCGGGTGTCGCCCAGCCACCCCGAGACGCGCGGGCCGAGCAGCACCAAGACAACAGCAAGCCCGATGAGTACCGGCACGATCGCCTTGAATGCGGCGCCCGGCAAGGTCAGCAGCAACACCGCGCCGATGACAGCGCCGATCACGGAGGCGGCACCGAGCCGCGTCGCCCGCGCGCGCTGGCCAGCGAGTTCGCGGCGATAGCCGTAGGCCCCGACGAACGAGCCCGGTGCCAGGCCCACAGTGTTTGACACGTTCGCAGTGACCGGCGCCAGCCCGATACCGAGCAGAACCGGAAACGTGATCAGGGTGCCCGAGCCGACGACCGTGTTGATCGTTCCGGCCGCGATACCCGCGACGAAGACGAGCAGGGCCTGCAGGGCGCTCAGAGGTATTGGCCGGTGTTGCCGACCGTGTCGATCGCGCGCCCGGCTTCGCTGCCCTTGCCCGAGACGAGGGTGCGGATATACACGATCCGCTCGCCCTTCTTGCCGGAGATCCGGGCCCAGTCGTCGGGGTTCGTGGTGTTGGGTAGGTC
>JBHEMN010000098.1:0-10246 GCA_046262575.1 Jatrophihabitantaceae bacterium | reverse complement strand
CCGCCGACCGCCGTAGCGACCAGCGTGACCGTCTTGGGGTCGTCGAGGTCGCGTCGCGTCGCAGTGTGGGGTAGCAACAGGTGGTGGCGGGTCAGCGCAGTCACGGTCGCGACGTCGTCGGGTTCCAGACCCATCCGTTGGGCGATGCGCTCAGCGTGCACCGCCCCGGTGATCGAGTGGTCTCCCCCCGGGTAACCCTTCCCGATGTCGTGTAACAACGCGCCGAGCAGCAGCAGGTCCGGGCGCGATACCTGACGGGTGAACCGCGCGGCCTGGGCTGCCGTCTCGAGCAGATGGCGGTCGACGGTGAAAAGGTGCACCGGGTTGTGCTGGGCCTTGCAGCGCACGGCGTCCCATTCGGGAATGAGTTCGGCGAGCAACCCCGCGTGGTCGAGCGATTCCAGCACCTGGACGGCGGGAGAACCGGCACCGAGGACGGAGACGAAGTCGTCGCGGATGTGGGCCGGCCACGGCACCGGGACGGGGGGCGCCTCGGCGGCCAGCCGCTCCAGCGTGAACGAGCCGAGTGGCAAACCGTTCTCGGCGGCAGCTCGGGCGGCGCGAAGAGCGAGCCCCACGTCGGCGCGCGGGTCCGCGTCGCGGGCGAGCACCACCTCGCCATCCTGGGCGACGACATCCTTGGCCAGACCGATCCGTTCCGGCCCGGGCGCCGACGAGCCGAACAGTCGTCGGCGCGGTGCTCGGGCCACCCTGGCCGCCGTGTCGATCCGTCGCCACGCGATATCCAGCGAGTACGCGATGGTCCGGGCTGCGTCGTTGACGCTGCGCAACATGGCATCGCGGTCCGGTGCACGTGTCTCGTCGAGAATGCCCAACGCGCTGGCGACCCCGTCGTGCTCCTGTAGTCGCAGTACGTCCGTGGCGCGGCCCGTGCGGCGGTGCAGTTCACCGCGTACGTCGAGCAGGACCGGATACGCGGCGCGGACCGGCGCGGCGAAGTCGACGAGCTGTGCAGCCGCAAGCGCGTGCAGGCACTGCGCGTCCCGCAAGCCGCCACGGGAGTCCTTCACGTTGGGTTCGAGCAGGAAGGCCGCGTCACCGGCCGCGGCCCATCGTGCGCGCGACAGGTCGTGCAGTTCGCCGGCACGCTTGCCCGCGCTCGCCCGCCACCCGTCCAGGATGCGCGAGCGCATCGGCCCCCACAGGGCGGAATCGCCCGCGATATGGCGCGCGTCCAGTAAACCCAGTGCCGCCTTGAGATCGTTCCTGGCGACCGCTACAGCCTCGTCCACGGTGCGCACGGAGTGATCCAGTGCGATTCCGCTGTCCCAGATCGGATACCAGATGGAGTCGGCCAGCGCACCGAGACCGCTGACCTTTCCGTCGTGCACCAGTACCAGGTCCAGGTCGGAGTAGGGCGCGGGCTCCGCTCGGCCGAGGCCGCCGACCGCGATCAACGCCAAGCCGGCCGTGTTGGGAACCAGCGCCTTGAGCCAGTCGTCATAGGCGTCGCACAATGCGAGACGCAACTCGACACCGACGAGTCCGGGCCGACACAGGACGTCGGCCCGGACTTCGCTCAGCGACTCAGATGGCGTCGGCGTCTCGCTCACCCGTCCGTACCCGGACGAGGGTCTCGACCGGGGTGACCCATACCTTTCCGTCGCCGATCTTGCCGGTGCGGGCCGCTTCGACGATCGCGTCCACGACCTTGTCGACGTCAGGCGCGTCGACGAGCACGTCGACGCGCACCTTAGGCACCAGGTCGACGGTGTACTCGGCACCCCGGTACACCTCGGTGTGCCCGCGCTGGCGACCGTAGCCCTGCACCTCGCTCACGGTCAGCCCCTGGACACCAAGCACCTCCAGGGCTGCTTTGACGTCGTCGAGCTTGAACGGCTTGATGACGGCGCTCACCTGCTTCATGTGCCGACACTCTCCTTCGTTGCGCTGGATTGTTGCGGCAGGAACCCGCCCGCTCCCCCGACCGGGCCGAACTCGTATGCGCTCTCACCGTGGATGGACACGTCCAGGCCGGTGAGCTCATCTTCCTCGGTAACCCGTGTCTTCATGACCAGGCCTATCACCTTGGCGATGACAAATGTCCCTACGAAGGAGAACACGGTGACCGCACCGGCCGCCGCGCCCTGGTGCAGCAGCAGGTTCCAGCCGCCGTACTTGCCGCCTCCGCCGTAGAAGATGCCGTCGTTGCCGAAGGCGTTGACGGCCTTGGAGCTGAAGAAGCCGACCGAGAGGGTGCCGACCCAGCCGCCGACGAGGTGCACGCCCACCACGTCGAGCGAGTCGTCGTAACCGAGCTTGTTCTTCAGGCTGATGGCGAAGGCGCAGATGAACCCCGCGCCGAAACCGATGAACAGCGACCCGAGCGGGGTCACCCATCCGGCGCAGGGCGTGATCGCGACCAGTCCGGTCACCGCCCCGGACGCCGCACCCAGGGCGGTGCACTTGCCGTAGCGCAGTTTCTCGGCGACGATCCAGCCCAGCAGCGCGGTGGCCGTGGCGGTGTTGGTGTTGACCCAGGCGTAGGACGCGAGGTTGTTGGCCGCCAATGCGGACCCGGCGTTGAACCCGAACCAGCCGAACCACAGCAGGCCGGCACCGAGCAGTACGAACGGGATGTTGTGGCCGCGCATGCTCTGTCTCGGCCACCCCCTGCGCGTACCGAGCACGAGTGCCATGGCCAGGCCGGCAGCGCCGGCATTGATGTGGACAACGGTCCCGCCGGCGAAGTCTTGCGCGAAGAAGTGCCCGCCGGAGCTCGGGATCAGCGATCGGTTGAGCCATCCGTAGCCGTCGAACACCCAGTGCGCGACGGGTGCGTAGATGAGCACCGACCACGCCGCGACGAAGGCGACGAACGAGCCGAACTTCCAGCGGTCGGCCGTCGAGCCGGTGATCAGGGCGGGTGTGATGATGGCGAACGTCGCCTGGAACGCCACGAACGCCATCGTCGGTGTCGTCTGCGCCGTCCCGAGCGCCGGCACTACGTCGTTGATGTTGTGCAACCCGAAGTAGTGCAGATCACCCAGCCATTGGTTGTTACCGCCGAACGCCCAGCTGAAGCCCAGCACCACCCAGGTCACGCTCACGATCGCGATGGCGGTGAAGTTCTGCATCAGCATGGCGAGCACGTGCTTGACGCGCACCATGCCGCCGTAGAAGAACGCCAGGGCCGGAGTCATCAGCAGCACCAACGCCGACGAGGCCAGCACCCACGCGGTATCGCCGGCGCTGAGGTTCTTGACGTTGAACGGCGTATACGTTCCGGCGGCGAGTAGCAGGTGGGACACAGGCTTCCCCTTTGTCGATGGCTGTCTTGACGTCAGTGGCGCGGGAGATGTCGTCTCTCGACCGAAGACTGCTGCTTTCCTGTTTCGGGGAGGTGACGCACTGTGTTTCACGCAGGTAACCGATGCAAGAGCGGCGCATCGATGCCCGGCCCGGTATTGGCTTGACCCTCACGTGGCGTGAGGCTGCACAGTGGACGGCGTGGACGGATATCCGGTGGGTCAGGTGGCGGCGCTCGCGCAGGTGTCGATACGCGCCTTGCACCACTACGACGAGATCGGGTTGGTGCGCCCGAGCGAGCGCACCGCAGCCGGGTACCGGCACTACACGGCCACGGACCTGCAACGCCTGCAGCAGGTCCTGTACTACCGCGAACTGAGCTTCGGCCTGGACGAGATCGCCTCGATCCTGGCCGATCCCGGCATCGGCGCGCAGGACCACCTGCGACGACAGCACCGGTTGTTGCGCGAGCAGATAAGCCGTCACCAGTCGATGGTGGCGGCCATCGAGAAGGAGATGGAGGCACGTCAGATGGGCATTTCGCTGACGCCGGAGGAGCAGTTGGAGATCTTCGGCGAGAACTACCTCGGCGAGGACTACCCGGCCGAGGCCGAGCAGCGGTGGGGCGGTACGCCGGAATACAAGCAGTCCCAGCAGCGCGCTGCCGCGTTCACCAAGGATGATTGGCTCCAGATCAAGGCCGAGGCGGACGCTAACGAGCGTGGCTTTGTCCAGGCGATGGACGCCGGCGTGCCGGCGGCCGGCGCGGACGCCATGAACCTGGCCGAGGAGCATCGGCAGGGCCTCATCAAGTGGTTCTACGACTGCGGCTATGACATCCACCGCGGCCTGGCCGAGATGTATCTCGCCGACGAGCGGTTCGCTAAGCACTACGACGACGTGGCGCCCGGACTGGCGCGCTACGTCCACGACGCGATCCTCGCCAACGCGACCCGGGCCGAGCGCCGCTGACCGGCCGGGGGTCTCCGCTCTTCCCCGCTGGTGACCGGTTTCAGCTCGGCGAAGCGAGCCCGAGCGGGGAAAAGCGGCCGGTCACGGCGCCACAGCGCTGCGCGCGGCGACGAACGCCTGCACGCACGTCTCGACGTCGACCGCAGAGTGCGCCGCCGACAGCTGGACGCGGATGCGAGCCTTGCCCTGCGGCACGACGGGATAGGAGAAGGCGATCACGTACACCCCGTGCTCGAGCATCGCGTCTGCGATGCGCGCGGCCAGGGCGGCGTCGCCGAACATTACCGGCGTGATGGGGTGCGCACCGGGCAGCAGGTCGAAGCCCTCCTCGGTCATGCGACGGCGGAACAGGTCGGTGTTGCCGCGCAGTGTGTCGCGTTGATCCGCGCTGGCGGCCACGAGATCCAGGGCAGCGAGCGAGCCGGCGACAACCGCCGGGGCGAGCGCGTTGGAGAACAGATACGGGCGCGAGCGCTGCCGGAGCAGTTCGACGATCTCGGCGCGGGCGCTGATATAGCCACCCGACGCACCACCGAGCGCCTTACCCAGGGTGCCGGAGAGGATGTCGACGCGCTCCTGTACACCCGCGAGCTCGGGCGTCCCGGCGCCGGTCGCACCCACGAAACCGACCGCATGCGAGTCATCGACCAGCACCAGCGCGTCATGGCTCTCGGCGAGCTCACAGATATCCGCGAGCGGGGCGAGGTACCCGTCCATCGAGAACACGCCGTCGGTCGCGATCAGCCTGCGCCGCGCCCCTGCCGCCGCAACCAGTTGCGTCTCCAGATCGGCCATGTCCCGGTTGCGGTAACGCCTGCGCGACGCCTTGCACAGCCTGATCCCGTCGATGATGGAGGCGTGGTTCAGCTCGTCGGAGATCACGACGTCCTGCTCGTCGAGTAACACCTCGAACACGCCACCGTTCGCGTCGAAACAGGACGAGTACAGGATCGTCGCCTCGGGGTGCAGGAATTGGGAGATTCGGCGTTCCAGCTCGGCGTGCTGGGTCTGCGTTCCGCAGATGAAGCGCACACTGGCCATCCCGAACCCCCAGTCGTCCAACGCCTGCTTGGCCGCGGCGACGACGCGGGGATGATCGGCCAGGCCGAGGTAGTTGTTGGCGCAGAAGTTGAGCACCTGCCGGCCACCGGAGCTGACCCGCGCGGCCTGCGGCGAGGCGAGTTGCCGCTCGGACTTGAACAGCCCCGCGTCACGGATCTCCTGGATGCTCGCCTGCAACTGCGCACGCACGGATCCGTACATCAGATCGCCGTCCAATCCAGAATGACCTTGCCGCACTGAGCGCCGCGCGCGGTTTCGAAGGCATCGGCCCAGCTCCCCGCCGCGAACCGATGCGTAATCACCTTGGAGATGTCCAAGCCGGAGCTCAACATCGCGCTCATCGCGTACCAGGTCTCGAACATCTCCCGGCCGTAAATGCCCTTGATCGTGATCATGTGGGTGACGACCTTGGCCCAGTCGATCTCGATCGGCTCGCTGGGCAGGCCGAGCATCGCGATACGGCCGCCGTGGTTGAGGTTCGCGAGCACGTCGGGCAGGGCCGCCGGGTGTCCGCTCATTTCGAGCGCAACATCGAAGCCCTCGACCATCCCGAGACGGCGTTGGGCGTCACGGATCGACTCGCGAGAGACGTCGAGAGCGAGGTCGGCGCCCATCTCGCGGGCCATGGCCAGCCGGTAGTCGCTCACGTCGGTGATGACGACGAACCGAGCGCCGACGTGGCGCGCTACTTCGGCGGCCATCAGCCCGATCGGGCCGGCGCCGGTGATCAACACGTCTTCTCCGATGAGCGGGAACGACAATGCGGTGTGCACGGCGTTGCCGAACGGATCGAATATGGCGCCCAGGTCGGGATCGACCGGCACGTGGTGCACCCAGACGTTGGACTCCGGCAACACGACGTACTCGGCAAACGCTCCGTCGCGGTTGACGCCCACACTGGAGGTCCGGATGCACAGGTGGCGGCGTCCGGCACGGCAGTTGCGGCAGGTGCCGCAGACGATGTGGCCCTCCCCGGACACCTGGTCACCTACCCGGACGTCGCGCACGCCATAACCCAGCGCCACGACCTCACCGCAGTACTCGTGGCCGGGCACGAGGGGCGCAGTCACGGTGCGCGCGGCCCACGGATCCCACGACTCGATATGCAGGTCGGTACCGCAAATCCCGGTCCGAAGGATACGGATCATGACCTCCCCGGGCGCCGGGACCGGCTCCGGCCGGTCGACAAACTCGAAGCCCGGGCCGGGCGCCGGTTTGTACAGCGCCTTCACTGCTCGCCCAGCAGGGCGTCGACGCTCAGCATCCTGGTTCGCCTAGCAAGGCGTCGACGAACTGCTCGGGATCGAACGGGGCCAGGTCGTCGGCACCCTCGCCCAGGCCGATCAACTTGACCGGGACGCCCAGCTCGCGCTGCACGCTGATCACGATGCCGCCGCGAGCCGTGCCGTCGAGTTTGGTCAGCACGATGCCGGTGACGTTGACGACCTCGGTGAACACCCGCGCCTGGGTCAACCCGTTCTGACCGGTGGTGGCGTCGAGCACCAGCAGGGTCTCGTCTACCGGACCGAGTCGCTCGACCACCCGCTTGACCTTGCCCAGCTCGTCCATCAGGCCGACCTTCGTGTGCAGGCGCCCGGCGGTGTCGATCAGGACCGCGTCCACCTTCGCCGCGGTGCCCCGTTTGACGGCGTCGAAAGCGACGCTCGCCGGATCGCCTCCTTCCGGCCCGCGCACGGTCCCGGCGCCGACCCGGGCCCCCCACGTCTGAAGCTGCTCGGCGGCGGCGGCCCGGAAGGTGTCGGCCGCGGCGAGCAGCACCGTGCGCCCGTCGGCCACGAGGACCCGGGCGAGCTTGCCGCAGGTCGTGGTCTTGCCCGTGCCGTTGACACCGACCACCAGTACGACCGCGGGGCGCTGCGAGGTCGCAAGGGTGTGCAAGGAGCGGTCCAGGTCCGGCTGCAGGGCGGTGACGAGCTCGTCGGCGAGCAGCGCCCGCAGCTCGCCCTGCGAACGGGTGCCGAGCACCTTGGTGCGGGTCCGCAGCCGTCCGACGATCTCGGTAGTCGAGGCCACGCCCACGTCAGCGGTGAGCAGGACCTCCTCTACCTCGGCCCATGCTTGATCGTCAAGACTCTCCCGCGAGAGCACCGAGAGCAGGCCACGCCCGAGCGAGCTCTGCGAGCGGGACAGCCGAGCGCGCAGCCGCAACAGACGACCGGCGCTGGGTTCGGGCGTCTCCAGGACCGCCGGCGCCTCGCCCAGCCCTTCAGCTGTGTCGAGCGGTCTGGCTGCCTCGGTCTCTGGCTCGGCGTACGCGCCGGCACCGGGCTCCTCGCCGCGCCCGGGGCGCGCCCGGGGCGTACCGCGCCGGCGTGGGACGACCAAGGCGGCCAGCAGCACGGCCGCGAGCACGATGACGGCCAAGGCAATCCAGACATAGATCACCGCGCCATCCTCTCAGTCCGCGATCGGACCGAGGCGCGACAGGTCAGTGCGTGCGGACGAGGCCGCCGGTCAGCCACTGCGACCACGGCAGGTTCCAGTCGCCATAGCCCTGGCCGAGCTGCATCTTGGCCCCGTTGGCATTGGGGTGGGTGACTACATCACCGATCTCCAGGAACGCGTAGAGCTTCTGCGCGTCGGCCGGTATCAGGTTGGTGCAGCCGTTCGAGGAGTCGACGCGCCCGATGTTGCGCAGGTTCCACGGCGCCGAGTGCAGGTACTCGCCGCCGTAGGTAAGGCGCTGGGTGAACTTGACACCGCACTCGTGGTAACCGGGGCCGCTCATGCAGATGCTGACACCCTTCTCCATGATCACTTTGATGCCGCGCAGGGTGGGCGTGTCCGCCGCGCCGAGCGAAACCGGGTAGGTGCCGTAGGGGCGGTCGTCGGTGGTGACCGTCATCATGTGCGTGGTGTCGTCCACGACCGAGATGTTCTTGGCCCCGGTGGAGAAGTCCGAGGTCAGGCTGTCGTCGTAGGTGAGCCCGGCGCCGGCCGACAGCCCCTTGACCGGCAGATCCATGTGCACCTGGGAGTGGGCGGGCCAATAGTTCTGCAGGCGATAGTGCGCCTCGACCGGGTATTTCTTGTCCGCCGAGGAGGTCTCGAAGAACCAGGCGCCCTGTGCGGGCGCGTTGTTCACAGTCACCTTGGTGGCCTGCGCGAAGGCAGTGCCGTCAGTGGGCTTACGGGAGAAGAAGGCGATGATCGGGATGCCGACGCCGAACTGCCTGCCGTCTTCGAACTTCAGCGCCACGTGGACCGGGAGGCCCGGCTTGGCGGTCTGCGATGCGCTTGTGCTTGCACCGCCGGTCGTGACGGTCGTCGTCTTACCGTTCGAGGTGGTCACGACAATCGTGCGGGTGGCCTGCTTGCCGCCGCCGGAGGTACACGCGGAAAGCGCGAGGGCAGCACCGGCCAACAGCGCGACAGCGCCCCACCGGCGCGGTCGGGAGGATGTTTTCGGTGGCGTCACCCCACCACGGTAATTCACGACCTCGGATTCGATCGCGCCGGGCTGATCCGTCTCACAGCCGTAATACCTTGTTTTGCCCTGATTGGTCCCTCATCCGTCGCGCAGCCGCTGGCTGATGACCTGGGTGACCCCGTCGCCACGCATCGCCACGCCGTAGAGCGCGTCGGCGACCTCCATCGTCCGCTTCTGGTGCGTGATCAGGATGATTTGACTGCTCGCGCGCAGCTCGGCGATCAGCGCGATCAGCCGGCCCAGATTCACGTCGTCGAGGGCTGCTTCGACCTCATCGAGGATGTAGAACGGGCTGGGCCGGGCGCGGAAGATCGCCACGAGAAGTGCCACCGCGGTCAGCGAGCGCTCCCCGCCCGACAGCAGCGAGAGCCGCTTGACCTTCTTGCCCGGGGGGCGCGCCTCGACGTCGATCCCGGTCAGCAGCATGTCGTCCGGGTCGGTCAGCACGAGGCGACCCGCGCCCCCCGGAAACAGTGTCGCGAAGACGATCTCGAACTCGCGGGCGACGTCGTGGTAGGCGCTGGTGAACACCTCGAGGATGCGCCCGTCTACCTCGCGTACGACCGTGAGTAGGTCGCGGCGGGCGGCCTTGAGGTCCTCCAGTTGCATCGACAGGAACCGGTGGCGCTCCTCGAGCGCGGCGAACTCCTCGAGTGCGAGCGGGTTCACCTTGCCGAGCAACGCGAGGTCACGTTCGGCGCGAGCCGCCCGCTTCTCCTGCGTCGGCCGGTGGAACGGTCCGGGCAGTGGCGCCACGACCTGCTCGCCACGCTCGCGGGCCTGTTCGAACTCCGCGGTCTCGATCGCGCTCGGCGGGGCAGGTTTGTCGGGTCCGTACTCGGCGAAGAGCGTCTCGACGCCGACGCCGTACTCCTCGGCCACGCGCGACTCGAGCTGCTCGATACGCAAGCGCTGCTCGGCACGAACGATCTCGTCGCGGTGCACCTCGTCGGTGAGACGGGCCAGCTCCTCGACCAGCTCTCGGGTCTGTGCGCGCACGGTGAGCAATTCGCCCTCGCGTACGATCCGGGCCTGCGCAGCGGTGTCGCGTTCGCCGACCGCGGCTGCCAGGGATTGACCGATCCGCCCGAGCACCTGCGCCGCGGCGTCACGCACGGCGCCGGCCACGCGCGCACCGTGCGCTCGCGCCGCCCGTAGTTCCTGCTGACGGTGTCGTACAGCACGCTCGAGATTCGCGGCGCGTGCGAGCTGATCGGCGCGGCCGGACACGGCGCGTACCCGCTCCTCGCCAGTGCGTACCGCGAGGCGAGCCTCCAACTCCGCCTCGCGCGCCCGGCCGACCTCGACCTGCAGCGAGTCGCGCTCATCGGTGACCGGCTCTGCGGGCTCGCCGACCTGGCCCTCGGCGAGGTGCAGGCGCTCCTCGAGGTCGGCGAGGCCGGCGAGATCCCGGTCGCGCGCCTGCTCCGCATCCGCACACGCGGCGTCGAGGCGGGCGGCCTCGGCACTGGCCGAGCGTGCCGCCTGACC
>JBHEMN010000097.1:0-18097 GCA_046262575.1 Jatrophihabitantaceae bacterium | reverse complement strand
GTCCTGGGCTCAGCGTCGATGGGGTCAGCTGCGCTGCCTTGGCCTGGAACGCGGCCCGAAGGCGGTCCTCGGTCTCTCGATTCATCGGGTACCTTCCAGAATCTTTTCCAGCTTGTCCATGCCGCGGCTCGCCTGGGACTTGACCGCCCCGCGGGAGATGCCGAGCGCCTGTGCGATCTCGGCCTCAGACAGCTCCGACCAGTACCGCAGCACCAGCACCTCTTGTTGGCCGGGGGGCAGCGTGCGGACAGCATCCAGCACCTCTCGATGCCGGGCCGCGAGCATCAGGCCGCTGTCCGGCGCGTCGCCGTGCTCGGGTTCGACGACGCGCAGGTGCTTGCGTTCGGTGTGCCGGCGGCGCAGCATCGATCGGGCAGTGTTGACCACGGCGGTGTGCAGGTAGCCCAGCGCGGCTTGAGGGTCGCGGACCCGGTGCTGGTTGCGGTGCAGCCCCACGAACGCGTCCTGCACGACGTCCTCGGCGCTGGCCGTGTCGTCGACAAGCAACACCGCCATCCGGACGAGTTGCAGCCGATGCGCCGCATACAGTGCCGGCACGTCGATTCGCGCCGGACCTGTCTGGGTGGTCACGTCCGCCGTTCCCCACCCGAGCGCGGGGCGCCCGCTGTCTGTCGTCATTGCACTCACACCCAAGAGGACGCCGAAGCCGGGCTGAGGTTGCACAACAGGCGCGACGATCTCCACGCGCCGCGAATGCGGCCGGGCGCGGATTAGCGCGGTCCGAACTGGCGGTCGCCGGCGTCGCCGAGGCCAGGCACGATGTAGGCGCTCTCGTTGAGGCACTCGTCGATGCTGGCGGTATAGACCCGCACGGGCAGCCCGCTGGCCTCGATTCGGGCCAAACCCTCGGGTGCGGCCAGCGCGCAGACCACAGTGAGATCCGCCGCGCCCCGGTCGGCCAGCAGTCGCAGGCAGTGCAACAACGAGCCTCCCGTCGCCAGCATCGGGTCGAGGAGGATCACCGCGCGGCCGGCCAGCGACTCGGGCAGCGAGGCCAGGTAGGGCGCCGGCTCGTGCGTGCGCTCGTCGCGGGCCAGGCCGACGAAGCCCATCTGCGCCTCCGGGAGCAGATTGAACGCCGCCTCGGCCATGCCCAGGCCGGCCCGTAGCACCGGCACCAGCAGCGGCGGGTCGGCGATAGCGACGCCGGTGGTGGGCGCGACTGGGGTCGTGATCGCAACGGCGGCGGTCTGCAGCCCACGGGTCGCTTCGTACACGAGCAGGGTGGCCAGCTCGCGCAGGGCAGCCCGGAATTCGGCGTTGCTGCTGCCCTCGTCGCGCATGACGGTGAGTCTGGCTTGGACGATCGGATGCTCGACGACAACGGTGTCCACGAAGGGTCACCCTAATCCCGAGACGTACCTAGACTGAACGAGTGACGACGCTGGACCTGGCCGATCTGCGCGACGTGACGCGCGATGACAGCTCACTGCGCCGCTTCCTGCACCGGCTGCCAGGGGTCGACCAGGTCGGTGCTGAGGGGCGCGCTGCCGAGCTGGCCACCCGCAGCATCAAGACCACCGCCAAGGCGTGGGCGATCGACGCCGCGATCGCGATGATCGACCTGACGACGCTGGAAGGCGCGGACACTCCCGGCAAGGTGCGCTCCCTGTGCTCGAAGGCCGCGCGGCCGGACTCCTCCGACGCCTCCGTTCCCTCAGTCGCTGCGGTCTGCGTGTATCCCGACCTCGTCGCCACAGCGGTGCAGGCGCTGCGCGGGACACCGGTCGGCGTGGCGAGCGTGGCCACCGCGTTCCCGTCCGGGCGTGCGTCGCTGGACACCAAGCTGCACGACGTCCGCGATGCCGTTGCGGCCGGCGCGAGCGAGATCGACATGGTTATCGACCGTGGCGCCTTCCTCGCCGGGCGTTACGCGCAGGTATTCGCCGAGATCGTGGCGACGAAAGCCGCCTGTGGCGTGGCGCATCTCAAGGTCATCCTCGAGACGGGGGAGTTGGCCACGCTCGACAATGCCCGCCGCGCTTCGTGGGTGGCGCTGCTCGCCGGCGGCGACTTCATCAAGACCTCGACCGGCAAGGTGACTCCGGCGGCGACTCCTCCGGTTGCGCTGGTCATGCTGACGGCCGTTCGCGACTACCACGCGCTGACCGGCGACCTGCGCGGGGTGAAGCTGGCCGGCGGCATCCGCACGGCCAAGGAGGCGGTGCGCTACCTCGTGATGGTCAACGAGGTGGCCGGCGAACGGTGGCTGGACCCGCAGCTGTTCCGCTTCGGGGCATCCAGCCTGCTCAATGATCTGCTGCTGCAACGGCACAAGCTCGCCTCGGGCGAGTACGACGGCCCGGACTATGTGACGGTGGACTGATGAGCACGTTCGAGTACGCCCCGGCGCCCGAGTCACGCGATATCGCCGGGCTCAAGCCGAGCTACCAGATCTTTGTCGCCGGTCAGTTCCGCGACGGTTCGGGTGACGCGGTCAAGACGATCAATCCCGCCGACGAGCAGCCGCTTGCCGAAGTCGCCCAGGCCGGACCGTCCGACGTGATCGACGCCGTGGCCGCCGCCCGCCGTGCGTTCGACGGGCCATGGTCGGCGATGCCGGGCAAGGAGCGCGGCAAGTACTTGTTCCGGATCGCGCGGGCCATCCAGGAACGCGGCCGCGAACTGGCCGTGCTCGAGTCCCTCGACAACGGCAAGCCGATCAGGGAATCCCGCGACGTCGACATCCCGGTGGCGGCCGCGCACTTCTTCTACTACGCAGGCTGGGCCGACAAGCTCGGCTATGGCGGCCTCGGCCCCAACCCGCGACCGGTCGGCGTAGCCGCTCAGATCATCCCGTGGAACTTTCCCTTACTCATGGCGGCGTGGAAGATCGCGCCGGCGCTCGCCTGCGGCAATGCCGTTGTTCTCAAGCCGGCTGAGACAACACCGCTGACGGCATTGGTGCTCGCCGAGATAATCGCCGAAGCCGATCTGCCACCGGGGGTGGTGAACGTACTCGCCGGCGGTCCTGCCATCGGGCAGGCGCTCGTCGAGCACGAGGACGTGGACAAGATCGCCTTCACCGGCTCGACCGAGGTCGGCAAGATCATCCAGCGGACGCTGGCAGGCACGTCGAAGCGGCTGTCGCTGGAACTCGGCGGCAAGGCTGCCAACATCGTCTTCGATGACGCCCCGCTCGACCAGGCCGTCGAGGGCATTGTCAACGGGATCTTCTTCAACCAGGGTCAGGTCTGTTGCGCGGGGTCGCGGTTGCTGGTTCAGGAGTCCGTCGCCGACGAGCTGATCGATTCCCTGCAACGACGGCTGACGACGCTGCGTGTCGGCGACCCGCTGGACAAGAACACCGACGTCGGGGCGATCAACTCCGCGGTGCAACTCGCTCGGATCCGCGAACTCGCCGAGTCCGGTGTCGCGGAGGGAGCGACTCGTTGGTCACCGCCGTGCCAGCTGCCCGAGCGTGGCTTCTGGTTCGCGCCCACCATCTTCACCGACGTGTCGCCGGCGCACCGCATCGCCCGCGAGGAGATTTTCGGGCCGGTGCTGTCGGTGCTGACATTCCGGACGCCGGCGGAGGCGGTCGAGAAGGCGAACAACACGCCGTACGGCTTGTCCGCCGGCGTGTGGACCGAGAAGGGCTCGCGGATCCTGTCCATGGCCGCACAACTGCGGGCGGGCGTGGTGTGGGCGAACACATTCAACCGCTTCGACCCGAGCTCCCCGTTCGGCGGCTACAAGGAGTCTGGTTTCGGCCGCGAGGGTGGCCGTCACGGGCTGGAGGCCTACCTTGCCCACTGAGCGGTTGCGGGTGCGCAAGACCTACAAGCTTTACATCGGTGGCGAGTTCCCACGCTCGGAGTCGGGCCGCTCCTATCCGGTGCATTCCCGCTCCGGTGAGCTGCTCGCCCACGCAGCGCAGGCCTCGCGCAAGGATCTGCGGGACGCTGTCGTGGCTGCCCGCAACGCATTCCCGGGCTGGTGGGGTGCGACTGCCTACAACCGTGGCCAGGTTCTTTACCGGGTGGCCGAGATGCTCGACGGGCGGCGCGAGCAGTTCGCGGTTGAGGTGGCCGCAGCGGAGGGCGGATCGCCCACTGCCGCCCTGGCACAGGTCGAGGCCGCCATCGACCGCTGGGTGTACTACGCCGGCTGGTCGGACAAGTACGCCCAGGTCGTCGGCGGCACGAATCCCGTGGCCGGTGGGTACTTCAACTTCTCGCTGCCCGAACCCACCGGAGTCGTCGGCGTCTTCGCGCCCCAGGACTCGAGCCTGCTCGGCCTCGTGTCTGTCCTCGCCCCCGTTGTGGCCACGGGCAATGCGGCAGTCGTGATCACCTCCGAGGCCCGCCCGCTGCCCGCTGGCTCGTTCGCGGAGGTGCTGGCGACCTCGGATCTACCCGGCGGAGTAGTAAACCTGCTCACCGGCCGTACCGCCGAGCTCGCACCCTGGTTGGCCGGGCATCGTGACGTCAACGCACTCGACCTCAGCGGTGTCGCCGTTGCCGATCGCAAGACGTTGCAGATCAAGGCTGCTGACAACGTCAAGCGGGTCTTCGCGCCCGGGCCCCCCGACTGGTCGGCTGATCCTGGCATCGCCCGCCTCGGCGCGTTCGTGGAGACCAAGACCGTCTGGCACCCGATCGGTGTCTGAGCATCAGGTTGCGTCGTTCCAGCGCTGATTCGCGTAGTAGGGGTCGATCCACGCCTTTCGGCGGCGCCAGTAGGTGAAGCGTGGGGCCTTAGGGTCCTCCGGTAGCCATGCGATCCGGCGCCAGCCCCACCAGCTGTCGCGACCCGGGCCGATGACCTCCTCGACGGCAGGTGCGCCGGGAATCGCCGGTCGGCACGGTCACAGTGTTGGTCGTACCAGTCGGTAATGCGTAGCAGCCGACCGAACTCGTTCACGACGGCCAGGCGGAATCCCGTTGCTGTCAGGATCGCCTCCAGGGTGCCAAGTTTCGGATCGATGGTGGCGCCCGATTCGATTCGGTCGACGGTCGTGGATGGCAAGCCGGCCAAAGCGGCTAGCTCACGTTGGCTGAGCCGGCGCGCCCACCGAACCGTGCGCACGACGTCCCCGGCGTCCATGCCGATGACGGTGCATGCCAGCCGCTCAGCCCGACAGGGCCGGGCGGTGTTCTGTGGACGATCGGCGGCCCTGTGGATGCCGCGTGAGGTGGCCGGGCGGTACTGAGCATCCAGGCACTTGAGCTCTGCCCGCACCAACGCACGCGGATGACCCAGCGCATCCCCAAGGACGCAGGCCGTTGCCCTGGTGATGCCTGCCCAGCGGTTCGGCACCCAGGCCATTAGCGCCGATGCGGGCAGACCTCAAGCGCGGCAACTGCCCGTCACCGACCGGCTGCGCCGATGCGGGCAGACCTCAAGCGCCGCGACTGCGCGTCACCCACCGGCCGCGCCAATGCGTAACGCCCGGTAGGTTCGCGGACATGACGAGCTCGCTGGAAGCCCCCGCGATCATTCCGATCACGCTCACCGTCAACGGCCGCATCGGTCTCACGCTGTGGGCACCACCGTGGGAGGACGAGGACGGCGAGCAGTGGCAGGGCTTCCTCGGGAACGGCGCGAAGATTCTGCTCTATCCATCCGCCCGCGAACTGGCTGAGTTCATCGCCGCCGGCGAGGAGAACGACCTCTCGGATCATCCCGGCTGGGGTCATGTCCTGAGACTGACCCCCGACCAACTGCGCCCGGGCAGCGAGGACGCCTACAATCTCGACCTGGTCTACGAATGGGCTGCGGGCGACCCCGATCCGGTGCATGTCTCGAGCCTGGCCAACGTCGTCGACATGGTCGCCAAGATCGCCGACTGCTGTGACGACGGCGCTCTGCGCCGTCTGGTCGAGAACACCCCGGCCTACGAAGAACTCGTCGCTGAGGACGTCACCTACCAAGGCAAGGACGGCCGAAAGCGTTGGAGCGAGCTCGGCGACACGATCGCCGACTCGTGGGAGCGCGCGATCGGCCGGGTGGATTCGTGGCTGTCCTGGCAGGGCGACTTCAGCGACACCGAGCTCGAGGCGGAAACGGTCTGGGACCGCATCGGCGCGGAGCCGATCCAGGTCGAACTCCCCGACGCCACGTACCTGACCGTGCGCGGTGAGGTCCCCACGGACGCCGAAGGTGATGACACCGAGGTGGTCTTCCTCGGCGTGGATGACACCGTCGCCGTCTTCACCGACGCCGCCGGGCTGGCGCAGTACTGCCGCACCGCCGAGGACCACCAACTGCACAAGCTCGAATGGTGGTCGGAGTTGGCAGAGGTCGAGGACGACGACGTGTTCGCCCCCGCCCTCGACGCGACCTACGACTTGCGCAAACCTTCGCAACGCGGGGCGCAACTGCTCGGCGAACTCGCCCAGTTCTGTGGCCTGGACGCCGATACCGGCCTGCTGGACGAGCCCGTCGACAAGAACACCGACAAGGACGACTGGACCGATCTGGTGGCAGAGGTGCAGACCTGTCTGCAGGTGCAGGACTGACTCTCGCTGTCCTGTAGGACACGATGGGCCGCGGCCACGGTTGGTTCCAGACAGCAGTTAGCCCGGGCCTGTTCGGCCCGGGCTAACCAGCTTCGCTGTTGTGATCAGGCAGTCTGCCTGCGCCTGGTGGCTACCAGCATCAACCCACCGAGGGTGATCAGCAGCACGCCGAGACCCAGCAGCCCGCCGGTGTGCGGACCTGTCACCGCAAGCGGCGGCCCAGGACAGTCGACCGTGAACGTCACCGTATTGGACGGGCGAGACACCAGACCACTCGGAGACTTCTGTACCGCCGAGATGGTGTGCGAGCCACAGGCCAGCGCACTGAGCGGCGTACAGGCCCAGTGGCCGGTGGCGTCGACCACAGCGGTACAGATCACTACGCCGCCCTCGGTCACGGTGACCGTGTCGCCCGGGGTGCCCGTGCCGGTGATCGGCGGGGTCGGGGTGGTGTGGTCGCCGTTACCGGGAGTGATGATCACCGGCGGAACGATGCCCGGCGGCGGCGGGGTCGGCGCGGTCGCGCACTGGATGCCGGTCGCCGGTGAGGTGGCCTGGACGTGCAGCTTGGCAACGTCGAGGGTGCCGCTCACGATGACGGCCTGGGTGGCGGGGTTCCTCAGGGTGAGGGCCAGCGACAGCAGCGCCGCGTCACCGGTGACGGAGGTCCCGGTGTTGGTCGACGTGAATGGGTTCAGCGTTATCGACCCACTGATTCCGAGCGGGGCCAAGGACGCCGGAAGGGCAAATGACGACCCATCGCGCGGGAGAATCTGAGGCGTCGTGCTCGCACCAATCAGCAGAGAGACATCGCCAGCCGTGAACGTCACGCTGGAGGTGCCCACCACGCCAGTGGCGGTACCCGTCAGGACAGAAGGTGCGTTGACCAGGAGGGTGATGCCGCCGGGATTGAGAGCCGAGGCCCCGCCGAACAGGTCGATCCGCGAGATGGTGTTGGAGGCCTGAGCCTGCACGCCGCGGGTATCAGTACCCGCAGGTCCGGCTGCACTCACCAGCGCGGTGGTGGACTTCGATATCGCGTCGCCGGTCTTGACGAGGGAAGGCAACGGCGGAGTGCCGCCGACCGCGGCAGTTGCCGAGGTGACCGAGGCGAGCGAGGTGGGCGTCGTGGTCGACGGGCACACGCCGTTGGCGGTCGGGTAGTTCGCCGTGACCGTGCGGCTCAGGCCGGTCGCGGTGAGCAACGGGGCCGCGGGCACGTTGATCAGCGTCTCGGTGCTGGTGGTGGGCGGCGGTGCGGTGACCGTCTTGGAGTTGATAACCAGCGCCGGCAAGATAGCGGGCGTGATGCTGGTCGTGAGGTTCGCGCCGGTCGCGCTGCTGCTGGTGTTGGTTAGGCTCGCGCTCGTCGGGGTGACGGCGATGGTGCCCGTCCCCAGGCCGGTGATAGTCAGCGAGCCGGCGAGGGTGGAGGACGTCGCGTTGGCGCTGAACACCGCGGTCGCGACGGGCGTCGCGTTGGCCGAGGTGGCGGCGGTGGCGACGGTGGCGAGGGCCAGCGCTGAGGTCAACGTGGCCACGACGCCGGCGGCAGTGCAGCGGCGGCGAATCACAGCTCTGCGCGAGCCGGCCTCGGCGGGCCCCTGTGGGTCTCTGGTGCGTACCTGCATTGCGGTCTCCACTTTCATCGAGCGGAATTGAACGGGGGCGAATCGAAGTTCACGCCTAGCTCACGGTCCGAGCCATTAAGCAGTAAAGCAGCGCCAGCCCTGATAAGCCAGTCGAGCAGCTCTCGTGATCAATTCGTTATCTCCATTCGGGAACCATTCAGCGCTGACCGGGCAGCTCGAGAAATGCGCGCGTTTCGGGCGCCGCGGCGCGCACCGCGTCGGCCGCCGCGTCCTCGACACGGGCCTGAGAGGCGCGTTCAGCGGCTACCCGGGCCACGTAATTGCCCACCTCGCGGGCGCGCGTCGCGACGTCCCAGCCGAGAATGTCGCCGAGGACGTCGGCCACCACCTGCGCGCAGGCGACACCGCGATGCGGGTACTCGATCGAGATGCGGGTGCGGCGCGTGAGGACGTCCTCGAGGTGCAGAGCCCCCTCGTGGGTCACGGCGTATCGGAGCTCGGCCATCAGGTAGTCCGGCGCGTCCGGCACCGCGGTGAGCAGGATGGGATCAACCAGGCCCGGGTCGAGGACGTCGCGGATCATCGAGCCGTAGCGGTTCAGAACATGGCGCACCCGGTGAGGATGCAGCCCGTACTCCCCGGCCAGGGAGTCGACCTGGTTGCGCATCGCGAAGTACCCGTCCGCGCCCAGCAGCGGCACCCGATCGGTGCACGAGGGCGCGACCCGCCGCGGCAGGTCCTCCGAGCCGGCGTCCACTGCGTCGGCCGCCATCACCCGGTAGGTCGTGTACTTGCCCCCGGCGATCGAGATCAAGCCCGGCACCACCCGCGCCACCGCGTGCTCGCGCGACAGGGCCGAACTCTCCTCCGACTCGCCGGCCAGCAGCGGGCGCAGGCCGGCGTACACCCCGTCGATGTCGTCGTGAGTGAGCGGCTCGACCAGCACCTCGTTCACGCAGCCCAGCAGGTAGTCGATGTCGGACTTCGTCGCCGCCGGGTGGGCCAGGTCGAGGTTCCAGTCGGTGTCGGTGGTACCGATCAGCCAATGGTTCTTCCATGGGATGACGAACAGCACCGACAACGGCGTGCGCAGGATCAGCCCGGCGTCGCCGGTAATCTTCACCCGAGGCACGACGATGTGGACGCCCTTGGACGCACGCACCCGGAACCGCCCGCGACCTCCGGACAAGGCCTGGATCTCATCGGTCCACACCCCCGTGCAATTGAGCAACACGCCGGCGCGCACCGTCGCCTCCCGGCCGTCTTCGGTATCGCGCACGCTCACCCCGACGACCCGGTCGGACTCTCGGACGAGGCCGACCGCTCGGGTGGACGTGCGCACGACGGCCCCGTAGCGCGCCGCCGTCCGCGCGACGGTCAAGGTGTGCCGCGCGTCGTCGGCCTGAGCGTCGAAGTACTGCACGGCACCGACGAGCGCGTCGCGTTTCAAGCCGGGGAATACCCGCAGGGCTGCCCGGCGGCTGAGGTGCTTCTGCCCGGGCACGGAGCTGCGCCCGCCCATCGTGTCGTAGAGCGCCAGGCCGGCAGCTACGTAGGGCCGCTCCCACCCGCGGTGCGAGAGCGGGTAGAGGAAAGGCACCGGCTTGATCAGGTGCGGGGCGATCCGGGTGGTCATCAGCTCCCGCTCGCGCAGCGCCTCGCGCACCAGCCCGAATTCGAGTTGTTCCAGGTAGCGCAGCCCGCCGTGGAACAGCTTGGACGAACGGCTGGAGGTGCCCGCTGCAACATCGCGCGCCTCGACGAGCGCGACCGACAACCCGCGCGTCGCCGCGTCGAGCGCGGCACCGGCCCCGGTGATCCCACCCCCGATGACCACGACGTCGAACTCGTCGGACGCCAGCCGGTGCCACGCTGCCTCGCGGTAGGCCGAATCCAGGCGGGAGGCCGCGCCGCCCTTCGGAATCGCCGGACCGGGCGGGTCTGGCAGGCTGTGCCGCTGCCCGACTGGCACGCTAGCGCAATGGCTTCCGTCGTCGCGGCGATCGACCAGGGCACCACGTCAACGCGGTGCATGCTCTTCGACCACGACGGTCGAGTGGTCGCACGCGAACAGCTCGAACACCGCCAGCACCTACCCCGCGCCGGTTGGGTCGAGCACGACGCCCGCGAGATCTGGTCCAATACGCGCGCTGTACTGGCGGGCGCAGTCACGCGGGCCGAGCTGGGCCCCGGCGACGTCGCGGCCGTGGGCATCGCCAACCAGCGCGAGACCGCGGTGGTGTGGGACCGGGCGAGTGGCGAGCCGATCGCCCCGGCCATCGTCTGGCAGGACACCCGCACCCAGGCAATCTGCGACGAACTCGGTGCCGCCGACGGCAACGCAGCCCGCGGCGCAGAGCGCTACCGCTCGCGGGTCGGGCTGCCACTGGCCACGTACTTCGCCGGACCGAAGGTGCGCTGGCTACTCGACAACGTCGACGGTGCCCGCGCGCGAGCCGAGGCCGGGGACTTGGCGTTCGGCACCATCGACAGCTGGCTGGTGTGGAACCTCAGCGGGGGCGCCGCCGGCGGTGTCCACGTCACCGACGCGACGAACGCCTCGCGCACGATGCTGATGGATCTCGACACGCTGCACTGGGCTGCGGACATCGCCGCGGAGATGGCGGTTCCGCTGGCGATGCTGCCCGAGATCCGCTCATCGTCGGAGGTCTACGCCGAGGTGCGCGAGCGCGGCCCGCTGGCCGGCGTGTCGATAGCGGGCATTCTCGGTGACCAGCAGGCGGCGACCTTCGGCCAGGCCTGCCTGACGCCCGGCCAGGCCAAGAACACCTACGGCACCGGCAACTTCCTGCTGCTCAACACCGGCACCGAGAAGGTGCTCAGCGACAACGGCCTGCTGACGACTGTCTGCTATGTGCTGTCCGGCGAGCCGGCGGTATACGCATTGGAGGGCTCGATCGCGGTCACCGGCTCGCTGGTGCAGTGGCTGCGCGACAACCTGGGCCTGATATCGGATGCGGCAGAGGTGGAGGCGCTGGCCCGGACGGTGCCGGACAACGGCGGCGCGTACTTCGTGCCCGCCTTCTCCGGGCTGTTCGCGCCCTACTGGCGCTCGGACGCCCGCGGCGCGCTACTCGGTCTGACCCGCTTCGTCAATCGCGGCCACCTGGCCCGGGCGGCCCTGGAGGCGACGGCGTTTCAGACCCGCGAGGTGGTGGATGCAATGAACGCCGACTCGGGGGTCGCGCTGAGCGAACTCAAGGTCGACGGCGGCATGGTGGGCAACGAGCTACTCATGCAGTTCCAGGCCGACATCCTCGACGTCGCGGTCGTTCGCCCCGTGGTCGCCGAAACGACGGCACTTGGCGCGGCCTACGCGGCGGGGCTGGCCGTCGGCTTCTGGTCCTCGACCCAGGAGATCCGGGCGAACTGGACGGCTGGCAAGCGCTGGGAACCCACGATGGACACCGCCCGGCGCGAGGCCCTCTACGCCGACTGGAAGAAGGCCGTCACCAAGACCTTCGGCTGGGTCGGCGGGTAGTCGCAGGCAGTCGCACGGGTCAGTATGGGCGGATGGGTCGCGGCGTCTGGAGGGCTATCGGCGCGGTTGTGCTCATCACGAGCGCGTGCTCCCCGTCCCCGCCGGCCCGCGACACCCGCACCCCCAGCGGGCCGGGACCGACCCGGCACAGCTCACCGCCGTCAACCATCAGTTCCCGGCAGTCCAACAGCGCGCCGACCACCCGCACCCCGAGCGCGCCACCCCCGGCCGGCGGCCTGGCCCGGCGCGTCCTGGCGGGGATGAGCGAGGCCGAGCGGGTCGGGCAGTTGCTCATGGTCGACTGCCCGAGTACGCAGGTCGCGGATGCCACGATCACCGCGATCGCCACGTACCACGTCGGATCGGTCATCCTCGACGGGACGAGCGAACTGGGTGCGGCCCAGACCTTGCGGGTGGTCACCGTACTGAAGGGTCAGTCAAGCGCCCCCGCGGGACTGTTCATCGCGACCGACCAGGAGGGCGGGCAGGTGCAGCGCCTGCAGGGGCCGGGCTTCTCGGCCATCCCCAGCGCGCTGGAGCAGGGTGCACTTGCGCCGTACACCCTGCGCGCCGACGCGGGGCAGTGGGCCACCGAACTGCAGGCGGCGGGCGTGAACGTGGACCTTGGCCCGGTGCTGGACACGGTGCCGCGGAACTTCGGCTCCAACCCGCCGATCGGAGATCTGGACCGGGAGTTCGGCCACGACCCGCTCACCGTGAGCAGTCACGGCACGGCGGTCGTGCACGGCCTGCAGGCGGCCGGGGTGTCGGCGACGGCCAAACACTTCCCGGGCCTGGGACGGGTGCGTGGTAACCCCGACCTCTCCGCCGGCGTGCGCGACTCAGCTACCACCCGCGACGATGCCTACCTCGCCCCGTTCGCGGCTGCGATCCGCGACGGCGTCGCCTTCGTGATGATGTCGACGGCCATCTACACCCGCATCGACCCGCGTGCTCCGGCCGCCTTCTCCCCGGTCATCGTCACCGGCATGCTGCGCGGAGACCTGCACTTCCGGGGCGTGATCATCAGCGACGACGTCGGCGCCGCCAAGCAGGCCAGCGGCTTGTCCGCCGGCGCGCGGGCGGTCGCGTTCATCGCGGCCGGCGGGAGCATGGTCCTCACGGTCGATGCAACTCAGGCACCGGAGATGACCGCGGCCCTGCTCGCCCGAGCCAAGCATGACCCGGCGTTCCGCGCGCAGATCGACGCCGCCGCACTCGTCGTGCTGCAGGCCAAGCAGGTCCGTGGCCTGCTGAGCTGATCAAGCCAGCAATTGCGCGTACGCCGGCTTGATCTGGTTGTCGATGACTGCCAGGCGGTCGTCGAACGGGATGAACGCACTCTTCATCGCGTTGATCGCGAACCACTGCAGATCGCCCCATCCGTAGCCGAATGCCTCGCTCAGCAGGCTCATCTCACGCGTCATCGACGTCGCGCTCATCAGCCGGTTGTCGGTGTTGACGGTCACCCGGAAACGCAGCTTGCGCAGCAGGCCGATCGGGTGGTCTGCGATGGACTGGGCGGCGCCGGTCTGCACGTTCGACGACGGGCACATCTCCAACGGAATGCGCTTGTCGCGCACATAGGCTGCGAGCCGGCCCAGGGCACCGCCGGCCGTGATGTCATCGACGATCCGCACGCCGTGCCCGAGCCGGTCGGTGCCGCACCATTGAATTGCCTCCCAGATCGAGGGCAACCCGAACGCCTCGCCTGCGTGGATGGTGAAGTGGAAGTTCTCGCGGCGCAGGTATTCGAATGCGTCCAGATGTCGGGTCGGGGGGAAGCCCGCCTCGGCACCGGCGATATCGAAGCCGACCACCCCGTCGTCGCGGTAGGCCACTGCCAGTTCGGCGATCTCCCGGGACCGGGCCGCGTGGCGCATCGCGGTGACGATCGCACCCACGCGGATCGGCTGGCCGCGCTGAGCCGCGGCGTGTTCCCCCGCCCGGAATCCCCCGAGGACCGCCTCGACCACCTGCCCCAGCGTCAGCCCCGAGTCGGTGTGCTGCTCCGGTGCCCACCTGATCTCGGCGTAGACCACCCCGTCGTCGGCGAGATCCTCGGCAGCCTCGCGGGCCACCCGGGCCAGGCCGGCGCTCGTCTGCATCACTGCGACGGTGTGCGCGAAGGTCGCGAGGTAGCGCTCGAGCGAGCCGGAATCGGCAGCTTCCCGGAACCAGGCCGCCAGCTCCAACCCATCCGTCGAGGGCAGCGCCAGGTAGCCGATCTCCGCGGCCAGTTCGATCACCGTCGCCGGCCGCAGCCCGCCATCGAGGTGATCATGGAGCAGCACCTTGGGCGCATGGCGGATCGCCGAGTCGTCCAACGGCGTCGCCATGGTCCCACGCTAGCGAGTGCCACACCTTTACGAGCGGCCTACATCGAGCAGACACTAGGGCTCAATAGTGGTAATGCTGAGCTGAAAACGTTCACACCGGACACCTCCTACCGGAAACGAGGAGTGCATGCAGCACGCGGCCGTCGCGGCGCACGGCCTCGTCAAGCGCTTCGGCGCCATCGAGGCGGTCCGGGGCATCGACCTCGAGATCGCCGCGGGCGAGGTGTTCGGCTTCCTCGGGCCCAACGGCGCCGGGAAGTCGACCACCATCAGCATGCTGTGCACGCTGCTGACCCCGACAGCCGGCCGCGCGGAGGTCGCCGGCCACGACGTCGTGCGCGAACGGGACCTGGTGCGCCGCAACATCGGTCTCGTCTTCCAGGACACCACGCTGGACACCTACCTCAGCGCCGAGCGCAACCTGCGCCTGCACGCCGCGCTGTACGGCATTGCCCGAGATGTCGTGGCTGAGCGGGTCCGCCAGGTGCTCGAGATGGTGGGCCTGTGGGAGCGGCGGGCCAGCTTGGTCTCGACCTTCTCCGGGGGCATGAAGCGGCGTCTGGAGATCGCGCGCGGGCTGCTGCACTCGCCGCGCGTGCTGTTCCTCGACGAGCCGACGATCGGGCTGGACCCGCAGACCCGCGCCTCGATCTGGAGCTATATCGGCGTGCTGCGAAAGACTGAGGCCATCACCATCTTCATGACGACGCACTACATGGACGAGGCTGAGTACTGCGACCGCATCGCGATCATGGACCAGGGCCAGATCATCGCGCTCGACACTCCCGAGGCGCTCAAGGCAAGCGTCGGCGAGGACCGCATCCAGATCCAGACCGACGACGACCCGGGCGCGATCATGGCGCTCGACGAGCAGTTCGGGTTGTACGCGGCGATGGCCGAGGGCGCGGTGACGTCCCGCGTGGCGCAGGGCGAACAGTTCGTGCCCAAGCTGTTCGCCGAGTTCCCGTTGGCGATCCGGTCGGTGAGCGTTTCGCGGCCATCGCTCGACGACGTCTTCATGTCCTACACGGGCACGACGATCCGTGACGCGGAGGCAGGGTCGGCCGAACGCAGGCGGCATGCCGTGCAGCTGTTCGGCCGGGGGCGATGATGGCGGCGGTGACCGCGCCGGTCGCGCAGGTCCGCGTGCCGCCGCGCTCCGCGGCCGGCGAACTGCGGGCCATCAAGATCGTCTGGGAGCGCGAGTTGGTGCGCTTCACCAGCGACCGGCTGCGGATGATCAGTTCGCTCATCCAGCCGCTGCTGTTCCTGTTCGTCCTCGGCACCGGCCTGACGAAGGTCGCGGCAGCCGGCACCGGCGGCCTGGACTTCCGCACGTTCCTCTACCCCGGCATCCTCGCCATGGCAGTGATGTTCACCGCCATGTTCTCCGCCGCCTCCATCATCTGGGATCGCGAGTTCGGATTCCTGCGCGAGATGCTCGTGGCCCCCATCAGGCGCAGCTCGATCGTCATCGGCAAGTGCCTCGGCGGTGCCACGGTGGCGACATTCCAGGGCGTCGTCGTGATCGCTCTGGCCGGCGTGGTCGGAGTGCCCTACGCGCCGTCGCTGATCCTGCAGGTATTCGCCATGATGACGCTATTGGCGTACACGCTCACCGCGTTCGGCGTGATGGTGGCCGCCCGCATCAAGCAGATCCAGTCGTTCATGGCGTTGACCCAAATGCTGATCATGCCGCTGTTCTTCCTCTCCGGCGCCATATTTCCAGTCAGCGGCCTGCCCATGTGGCTCACCGTGCTGAACCGCATTGATCCCCTCACCTACGCTGTCGACCCGATGCGGCGCGCCGTGTTCGCCCACCTGAACGTGGCGTCAGACGTGCGCGAACGGCTCGCCCCCCCAGTGACGTGGCTGGGCTGGCCGGTGCCGTCACTGCTGTGCGCCGGAGTGGTCGCCGCGCTCGGCGTTGCCATGACGGCCGTCGCCATCGTCGAGTTCAACCAGAGCGACTGACCCCCCGAAACCGTCACGGCCGACGCCGTCACGGGCCGACGCGCTCGATGACCAGCGGCGTCGCCGCATAGTCGGCGCCGATGTCGTACGCACCGTCCAGCGCTTGGAGCGCGCGGCCGAACAGATTCGGGTCGTCAGCATGCAGCTCCAGCAGCGGCTGGCCCGCGCGCACCTCGTCACCGGGCTTGGCCGCCATCACGACGCCCGCGCCCGGCGACACCGCGTCCTCCTTGCGGGACCGGCCGGCGCCCAGGCGCCACGCAGCCACCCCGACCGCCAGCGCGTCCAGCCGGGTCAGTACTCCGGTGCCCGGCGCCGTCACGACGTGGCGCTCGCGGGCGCTCGGCAGCGGGGCGGCGGGGTCGCCGCCCTGGGCGGCGATCATGGCCCGCCAGACGTCCATGGCCCGGCCGTCGCGCAAGGCATCGGCCGGGTCGACGCCGTCAAGGCCGGCACCGGTCAGCATTTCGCACGCGAGGGCAAGCGTCAGCGCCACGACATCAGCCGGACCGCCGCCGGCGAGCACCTCGACCGCCTCGGTCACCTCGAGCGCGTTGCCCACGGTACGGCCCAGCGGCGTCGACATGTCCGTCAAGAGCGCGACGGTCCGGACCCCGTGCGCCGAGCCCAGCGCCACCATCGTGGCCGCGAGTTCGCGCGCTGAGGCCAGGTCCTTCATGAACGCGCCAGTGCCGACCGTGACGTCGAGAACGAGTGCTGCCGTCCCCTCCGCGATCTTCTTGCTCATGATCGACGAGGCGATGAGCGGGATCGACTCCACGGTCCCGGTCACATCACGCAGGGCGTACAGCTTGCGATCAGCGGGCGCGAGGGCATCCCCTGCGGCGCACACCACTGCCCCCACCTCGTTGAGCTGGCGCACGAAGTCGGCGGCCGAGACCTCGGCGCGCCACCCCGGGATCGCCGCCAGCTTGTCCAGCGTGCCGCCGGTGTGGGCGAGCCCCCGGCCGGACAGCTGCGGAACGGCCGCACCGCACGCCGCGACCAATGGCGCGAGCGGCAACGTGATCTTGTCGCCCACCCCGCCGGTGGAGTGCTTGTCGACGGTCGGCCGGGTGACCGCGGAGAGATCCAGCCGGGCCCCCGAGGCGATCATCGCCGCCGTCCAGCGCGCCAGCTCGGCCGGGTTCAGGCCCCGCAGCAGCACCGCCATCGCCAGCGCCGCCATCTGCTCCTCGGCCACCACGCCCCGGGTGTAGGCCGAGATCACCCAGTCGATCTGGGCGTCGGACAGTGGCGCTCCGTCGCGTTTGGTGCGGATGACATCGACCGCTGCGAACGGTTCACTCACCAAGGTCCTCACGGCCGAACGCGAGCGGGAGCACGTCGATCATCGCCTTGGGCCCCTCGACGGTGTCGACGAGCAGATCCGGGCCGCCGTGCTCCCACAGCAGCTGCCGGCACCGTCCGCAGGGCACGAGCAGCGCCCCGCGGAAATCCACGCAGGCGAACGCGACCAGGCTCCCGCCACCGGTGGCGTGCAGGGAAGCCACCAGCCCGCACTCTGCACACAGACCCAGCCCGTATGAGGCATTCTCGACGTTGCAGCCGACCACCACCCGCCCGTCGTCCACGAGGGCGGCCGCGCCCACCGGAAACTGCGAATAGGGCGCGTAGGCACGGCCCATGGCCTCCAGAGCCGCGCGCCGCAGAGCCGGCCAGTCCACCGAAGAAGTCATCACTCAACCTTTGAGGTAGGGCACGCCATCGGCGGCCGGGGCTTGCACCCGGCCGACCAGTCCGGCGACCGCGAACAGGGTAGCCAGGTACGGGAGCATGGACAGGAATGCCGATGGGATGGTCACCGGGGTGCCCACCACCGACAAGAGGGTCTGCAGGGCATCGGCAAAGCCGAACAGGAGCGCAGCGCCTACCGCACCGCGCGGGCTCCACCGGCCGAATATCACCGCGGCCAGCGCGATGAAGCCCTTGCCGGAGGAGATGTTGCCGGAGAACGAGCCCACTGCCCCGATGGTGAGATAGGCACCCCCCAGCCCGGCCACCAGCCCGCCCAGGATCACGTTTCGGTAGCGCGTCCGCGCCACCTTGATGCCCACCGTGTCGGCGGCCTTGGGATGCTCGCCGACCGCCCGGGTCCGCAGCCCCCACCGGGTGCGGAATAACCCGACGTCGATCACCACGATGAGCCCGTAGGTCAGGTACACGATGATGTTGACGTTGAAC
>JBHEMN010000096.1:0-14122 GCA_046262575.1 Jatrophihabitantaceae bacterium | reverse complement strand
GCCCCGCATCCCCGCCGGCACGCCCGGCGAATTCGAGCGGGCCGTGGTGCAGGTCGCCACCGGCCCGCGGGGCCATGAGGGCGAGGGGTTTCCGGTCGTGCGCGCCTTCGCCGGCATTTCGACGCGCGACCTCGATCCGTTCGTCCATATGGACCAGATGGGCGAGGTCGACTACGCGCCGGGGGAACCCAAGGGCACCAACTGGCATCCACACCGCGGCTTCGAGACCGTCACCTACATGATCGAGGGCACGTTCCAGCACCAGGACTCCCACGGCGGCGGGGGCGTGATCAACAACGGCGCGACGCAGTGGATGACGGCCGGCGCGGGCATCCTGCACATCGAGACTCCACCAGAGGAGCTCGTGGTCTCCGGCGGCCTGTTCCACGGCCTGCAGCTCTGGGTGAACCTGCCCGCGAAGGACAAGTTCGCCGCCCCGGCCTACCAGAGCATCGAAGGCGGGGAGTCCACCCTGGCCGCCTCCGCCGACGGCGGAGCCCTGGTGCGCGTCATCGCCGGTGCCATCGGCGGCCATGCCGGTCCGGGCTCGACGCACACGCCGATCACCATGGCGCACGCCACCATTGCGCCCGGCGCCCAGGTCTCGCTGCCGTGGCAGCCGGAGTACAACGCGCTCGCGTATGTGCTCTCGGGCAACGGCACCGTCGGACTTGATGGCCGCCCCGTACACGGCGGCCAGCTCGCTGTCTTCGGCGCGGGCGACCGGATCACGATCGCCGCCGCCACCGGCCAGGACGCCCACCGTCGGGCGCTGGAGGTGGTCCTGCTCGGCGGCCGGCCGATCCGCGAGCCCGTCGCCCAATACGGGCCGTTCGTGATGAACACCAGGGCGCAGCTCATGCAGGCCATCGCGGACTACCAGTCGGGTCGACTCGGGGTCATTCCGGCTGGCGCGCTCATGCCGCACACCGTGAACTGACACCGCCCCGGCGCCCCGTCGACCGATTGTGGTTCGGACGCCGCTGCTCAACCGGCGGGCGAACCACGATCGGGGTCAGAACAGGACGCGGGCGAGCTCCCGCCGCGCCGGCGCGACGCGAGGATCGTCGCCGCCGAGCAATTCGAAGTACTCGATGAGGCGCTCGCGCACCACATCTCGCTCGTCGGAGCCGGTGCGCGCCAGCAAGGACAGCAACCGGCGCAAGGCACCGTCGACGTCGTTGTTGGCGAACGAGAGGTCCGCGGCCGCCAACTGGGCGGCGATGTCGTGCGGGGCGGCGTCCGCGCGGGCGGCCAAGGCCGGGTCGTGGGACTCGAGGCGCTCGAACAGGCGCACCTGCCGCAGCGCTACGGCGGCCTCGGAGTTCGCGGGCTCGGCGTCGAGAATCGCCTGGTAGCGCTGGGCGGACAACGCGTAGTCGCCGGCCTGCAAAGCGTCCTCGGCCGCGACGAAGCGTGGGTCCTCCGGTTCCTCGGCAAGCTCCTCCAGGGGCTGGGCGTCGGGGGTCGGCGCCACCCCGTCCGCAGCCAGGCCCGCCTCTTGAGCAGCCAGCAGCACGGCCGCGACGAACTCCCTGAGCTGATCCTCGGGCAGGGCGCCCTGGAAGCCCGGCACGAGCTGGCCACCGAGGACGGCGAACACCGTCGGAACGCTCTGCACTTGCAGGGCCTGCGCGAGTCGCGGGTCGGCGTCGATGTCGATCCGGGCCAGGATCCAGGATCCGTTGGCCTCCAGGGCCAACCGTTCGAGCAAGGGCGAGAGTTGCTCACTCGCGGCGCTGCGCGCGGCACGCAGATCGACGAGCACAGGCCGCTGGAAGGAGCGGTCGAGCACCTCGGTCTGGAAGCTCTCCTCGGTGACGTCGACGACGAAGTGCCCCGCATCAGGGGCGGGCGCTTGCGCAGCGCGGGCGGCCGCCTCGGCCCTGGCCCGCACCGCAGCCAGGTCAACCGCTCCAGTCATTGCAGAGGTGATTGCGGGGCTCGGAGGAGCAGGCGGTCGGGGCGTACGGGGTCGCATGACATCAGCCTTCCAGACGTTGACATCGCCCGCGCGACCGGTGAGGGTCTGCCGGTGACAGTTCGCATCGATCGCACCGATTTCGTGTGGACCGTCGTTCTCGATCGTCGCGAGGTCCGCAACGCGGTTGACGGGCCGACTGCGCGGGCTCTGGCTGACGGGCTGCGTGAATTCGACGCCGACCCCGCGGCGCGGGTGGCGGTGCTCTGGGGAGCCGGGGGCACGTTCTGCGCTGGGGCCGACTTGCGCGCGATGTCAAATCCCCTGGACGCCGACCTCGATGCGGACGCTCCGATGGGGCCGACCCGCATGGTGCTCGGCAAGCCGGTGATCGCCGCCGTCAGTGGGTTCGCCGTCGCCGGCGGCCTGGAACTCGCGCTGTGGTGTGATCTGCGCGTCGTCGAGTCCGATGCCGTCATGGGCGTCTTCTGCCGCCGCTGGGGTGTGCCGTTGATCGACGGCGGCACGGTGCGGCTGCCGCGCATCGTCGGTGCCGGGCGCGCCCTCGACCTCATTCTCACCGGGCGAGCGGTCGGCGCCGCGGAGGCGCTCGCGATCGGTCTGGCGAACCGGGTTGTCGCCCCCGGCGAGGCCCTTGCGGCCGCTCAGGCGCTGGCGCTCGAGATCGCGCGTCTTCCGCAGGCCTGCCTGCGCTCGGATCGGCGCTCGGTCTATGACGCGTTCGGTGCCGACGAGCGTGCTGCGCTGGCCAGCGAGTTCGCCCACGGCAGTGCGGTGCTGCCCGAAACCGCGGCGGGGGCGGCCCGGTTCGCGGGCGGTGCCGGCCGCCACGGCACGCCCACCACCTGACCTGCGCTCAGAAGCGGGCGGTCTCGCGGTATTCGCCGTACATCGGCTTGAAGGCGTTGCAGATCTCGCCGAGGGTCGCCTCGGCGCGCGCCGCGTCGAGCATCGCCGGGACGGTGTTCTCGTTGGCCTGCGCCGCCGCGACCATCCGAGCGAGTGCCGCGTCGACGGCGCTTTGGTCGCGTGCCGCCCGCCGCTGGACTACCGCCGCCCGCTGAGCGAGCTCGACCTCGTGCGAGACGCGCAGGATCGCCAGCTCGTCGCCGACGTCCCCGGTGAGCGTGTTCACGCCGACGACCCGCTTGTCGCCCTTCTCCAACGCCACTTGGTAGGCAAACGCGGAGTCCGCGATCTCGCCGATGAACCAGCCGTCCTCGATGCCGCGCAGAAGCCCCGCGGTGATGGTGCCGTCGCCGCCGATCTCCCTGATCCGCTCGAAGATTTTCTCCGCCTCGGCCTCCATGCGGTCGGTCAGCGCCTCGACATACCACGAGCCCCCGAGCGGATCGGCAACGTTGAGTACGCCGGTCTCCTCGGCGATGACCTGCTGGGTTCGCAGCGCGATCTGCGCGGCATGCGCCGACGGCAAGGCCAGCACCTCGTCCAGCGCATTGGTGTGCAACGAGCTGGTGCCCGCCAGAATGGCCGCCATCGCTTCGACGGCGGTGCGGACGATGTTGTTGTCGGGCTGCTGTGCAGTCAGCGAGACGCCGGCGGTCTGGGTGTGGAACCGCAGCGACAGCGCCCTGGTGGACCTGGCCCCGTAGACCTCGCGCAGCCAACGTGCCCAGATGCGACGGGCGGCCCGCAACTTGGCGATTTCCTCGAAGAAGTCGATGTGCGCATCGAAGAAGAATGACAGGCCAGGCGCGAACTGTTCGATGTCCAGGCCCCGGGAGAGTCCCAGCTCGACGTAGCCGAAGCCGTCGGCGAGAGTGAATGCCAGCTCCTGCACGGCGGTCGCCCCGGCCTCGCGGATGTGGTAGCCCGACACCGACAGCGGCTTGTAGGCCGGGATTTCGTGCGCGACGTACTCCATCAGGTCGCCGATCAATTTCAGATGTCCTGGAGCCGGGTAGATCCACTCCTTCTGGGCGATGTACTCCTTGAAGATGTCGGTCTGCAGCGTGCCGTTCAGCTTGGTGGTGTCGGCGCCCTGCCGCTCGGCCGCCACCACGTACATGCAGAAGATCGGGACGGCCGGCCCCGAGATCGTCATCGACGTGGTCGTGGCAGCGAGGTCGATGCCGTCGAACAGGATGTCCATGTCGGCTGCGGAGTCGATGGCGACCCCGCAGTGACCGACCTCGCCGAGCGCACGTTCGTCGTCGGAGTCGCGGCCCATCAACGTGGGCATGTCGAAAGCGACCGACAGCCCGCCGCCGCCTTCGGCCAGGATCATCTGGTAGCGCTCGTTAGTCTGCTTGGCATTGCCGAAGCCGGCGAACTGCCGAATCGTCCACGGCTTGCCGCGATAACCGCTGGGATGGATGCCACGCGTGAACGGGTACTCCCCTGGCCAACCGATCCGATCCATCCGGTCGTCTGGTCCGGTGGGTCCGTACAGCGGGTCGAGCTCGGTGCCGGACAACGTGGTGTAGTCGCGCTCGCGCTTGCGGGCGGCGTCGTAGCGGGCCTGCCAGCGGGCCTGACCTTCGGCGATCTGCTCAGCGTCCATGAACCGACTTTACGGAGAGGGGGTGGGCCACCAATTTACTAGGACGCCCTACTAACTGCCAACCGCGGCTCCTGATCTACGGTCGGGCTGTGCCGTTGACTCCCGAGCAGTTCCACGCCCAGGTCATGTCCCGTGCCGACGCTGACGGGCGGCTGCCTCTGTCGCGGATGACCGGCTGGGAAATCTTCCCCTTCGAGCCGGACGGCCTGCGCGTCGTGCCCCTTGCGGCACCGGTGCTGCCAGAACCGCCCCGGGCCGGCGAAGGCGGCACCGACTGCCGGGACTGCGCCAACACGGACAACTGCATCTGGCGCGACGAGCATTGGCGACTCCACAGCGTCGGTGGGTCCTGCGGCGCACCGCTGGTCCTCATGCTCAAGCCGCGCGAGCACTATGACCTCGGTGACCTGCCCGATGAGCGAGCCGGCGAATTCGGGCAGCTGCTTGTCCACCTCTGCCGCGCCATCGAGTCGCTGCCGCACATCGCCCGCGCCCACGTCTCGAGGTGGGGCGATGGGGGCGCGCACCTGCACGTCTTCCTGTTCGCGCGCCCCGCCGGATTCGCTCAACTGCGCGGGACCTGCCTAGCGATCTGGGACGACCTGCTTCCCGCGATGCCACCGGAAATCCTCACCGCGGACGCGGCGACGGTGGCCCACGCGCTGGCGGAGTCCTACGGCGGGACCGCCGGCTGACCTATGGGCGGGGTGCGAGCATCGACTCGATTCGGTCCAGCTGGGAGCGCAGCGCGTCCAGGTCTCCCCTGGTGGCTGACTGCTCGTCGGCCTTGAGGGTGAGGATCAGCTGACCCCCGGGGTCGAGCACCCCGGTCTCGACCTGGCTCACCTCGTCCCCGTTCTGCAGGCGCACCGCGTGATCGAGTTCGTGATGGCGCAAACCGATCCGCCGGGCCGCCTGCTCGATGATCTCGCCGTGCTCGATCAACAGGGTGTCCGACCCGTCGAACACCCTCCTCATCCGGCGGCTGCGCAGGGCCGCGCGGTTGAGCCCCGAGTTGATGACGACCAGCGTTACGGCGCCGATTGCCCCGCCGGACACACTGTTGTCACTGCCGATGATGGCGTTCTGCACCACGTTGGACAACAGCACCATGACGACGACGTCGAGACTGTTCAGGCCGGACAGCCCGCGTTTACCGGTCGCGCGCAGCAGCACCGCGATCAGGACGTAGATGAGCACCGTACGGATGATCTTTTCGGCGAACGGGATCTGCTGTGCGAACATGTCGTGCCACATCGGCGCGCTCCGATCTAGCGGTGGATCCGGGTGATGGGAGGCTAGCCGGGAAATCGCGTGGACGGCTGAATGGGCCTACACCGTCGAGTGGGCGACACGTTCGGACCGTCACTCGGAAAAGTCCTCGGCCCCGCGACGCAGCCGTCGCAACACCGTGAACACCTCCCGAAGCTCGTCCAGCCCCAGCGCCGACACGCCGAACCTGGCGGCATTGAATCCTTCCGTCGCCTTGTGCGCCACCTCCCGCCCGGCGTCGGTGATCACCGCCAGCGTGCCGCGGCCGTCGCGCGGGTTGGGCATCCGCTCAACGAGCCCCGCGCCCTCGAGCCGGTCGATCACGTTGGTCACCGATGTCGCGTGCACCTGCAACCGTTCGCCGATTGTGGACATCGGCAGCGAGCCTCCACGGGCGTGGGTGAGCAGCACCAGCGCCTCGTAACGACTGAAGGTGATACCGAACGGCCGTAACATCGAGTCGAGGTCGGCAATGAGGATCTGGTGCGCGCGCATGATCGACGTGACCGCGCGCATTGCCGCGTAGACCTCAGGTTCTTCCTCGGGCCAGTGCTTCTCCCAGAGGTCACCGGCCCGGTCGATCGGGTCGAAGTCGAGTGGCACCGGCGGCTGGGGCACCTGCGCAGGGTATCGGTGCGGCGTAATCTCGCGCTCATGACCGACGCCCTCGACCGTTTGGACCTGCTCGACCTGGACGACGACCTGACGGACGAAGACCGGCTGCTGCGCGACACCGTGCGCAAGTTCGCCGATGACCGGCTGCGCCCACACATCCGTGACTGGTTCGAGGACGGCACCCTGCCCGCGCGTGAGCTGGCTCAGGAGTTCGGTGCGCTTGGCGTCCTGGGCATGCACCTGCACGGCTACGGCTGCCAGGGCGCCAAGCCGTCGCAGTACGGGCTGGTCAGCGCCGAGATCGAGGCGGTGGACTCAGGCCTTCGTTCCCTCGTCAGCGTGCAGGGGTCCCTAGCCATGTACGCGATCTACGCCTATGGCAGCGAGGAGCAGAAGCAACGCTGGCTGCCCGAGATGGCCAAGGGCAACGCGATCGGCTGCTTCGGACTCACCGAGGCCGATTCGGGTTCCGATCCCGGCTCCATGCGCACCCGCGCGCGGCGTGACGGGGACGACTGGATCCTCACCGGGAACAAGATGTGGATCACCAACGGCTCGATCGCCGACGTCGCCGTGGTGTGGGCTCGCACCGAGGAGGGCGTGCGCGGGTTCCTGGTCGAGCGGGACCTGGCCGGCTTCACCACCCAGGACGTCCACCACAAGATCTCGTTGCGCGCCTCGATCACCAGCGAGCTGGTCATGGACGGCGTGCGGCTGCCCGCCTCGGCCGAACTGCCCGGTGCGCAGGGACTCAAGGGTCCGTTGGGGTGCCTGACTGAGGCGCGATTCGGCATCGTCTGGGGCGTCGTCGGCTCGGCGCGAGACGCATTGGCCGCGACCCTCGACTACGCCGGCACCCGTACCCAGTTCGGCAAGCCCATCGCCGGGTTCCAGCTGACCCAGCGCAAGTTGGCCGAGATGGCGGTGGCCCTGCAGCAGATGCAGCTGACCGCGCGCCGCCTGGGAGAGCTCAAGGATGCCGGGCGGATCAAGGCGCACCAGATCAGCTTCGGCAAGTTCGCCAACGTCAGTGCGGCACTCGCGATCTGCCGCGAGGCACGCTCGATCCTCGGTGGCAGCGGCATCACGACCGAGTACCCCGTGCTGCGCCACGCAGTGAACCTGGAGACCGTCTACACCTACGAGGGGACGCACGAGGTCCACACGCTGGTGCTGGGTCAGCAACTGACCGGCCTCGACGCTTTCCGCTGACCGAACCGTCCACCACCACGGCGCGTGACGCCGGCCGGAATCGACACGGAGCCTAGGCCCCGGGGTTGATTGCCCAATAGGCTGCGGCGCGTGGAGTGGAACCTGCGGACGTGCTCGCGCAAGGGACATCTGACCTACGCGCCGGACGAGCCCGCCTATCGCGCGAAGCTCGAGGCGAGCACACCGCTCGGTGACGCCTGGCGCTGCCTGCGCTGCGGCGCCTACGTCCTCGGCGAACCGCACGGGACCGGTCCGGCCGCCGACGCCCCGGTGCTGCTGCGCGGCAAGGCACTGCGCTCGGCTTTCGTCCTGCGCGCGCTGGCGATCGAGCGGTGGATACGCGGCGCCATCCTCGTGCTGCTGGGCATCGGCGTCTACCGGCTCAAGAGCACCCAGTTCAACCTGCAACAGCTCTTCGATCGCGACCTGAGCTCGCTCAAGCCGTTTTTCGACCAGATCCATTTCAACGTGCAGGACTCGAGCACGATCCACGCCATCCAGAAAATTCTCAACGCCAAGGCGTCGACGCTGAACCTCATCGCGGTCGGGCTGCTGCTCTACGGTGCGCTGCAGATCATCGAGGGTATCGGCCTCTGGTCACTCAAGCGCTGGGGTGAATACGTGGCCGTGGTGGGTACGACGCTGTTCATCCCCCTGGAGATCTACGAGGTCACCGAGAAGGCGAGCTTGCTCAAGGTAGCCGCGCTGGTTATCAACGTCCTGGCCGTGCTGTACCTGCTGCTGTCCAAGAGGCTGTTCGGCCTGCGGGGCGGGCATCGCGCTTACGCGGAGTCCCTGCACGAAGTGTCCCTGCTCGAGGTCCAGGAATCGGCGTACGCCGAGCCGGAGTCCGCGCACGCCGAGCCGGAGCCCGGGCACGCCGAGCCAGCGCCCGCGCACGCAGGGCCGGAGCCGGGGTAGCGCTCGGACGCGCGTTTGACAACCGGACGCCGGCAGCAGGGTCAGTCGAGTGGCGCGTCCTAGGGGCTGCGCACACCCGCTCACAGGGCGGCAACCAGTGCGTCGGCCGCACTGTACGGGTCGGTCTGGCCCGCAACGACCCGCGCCGCGGCCGCGTCGAGGGCGCTGGACCCGTGCACCCCGGCGAAGCGCTGGCGCACCTCGCCAAGGGCGATCGCTTCGATCTCGCTGGCCGCGCGGACCCGCCGTCGTCCCTCGAGCTGGCCATGGCGCTGCATCCAGTCATGGTGCTTGGCGATCGCCGCAACGACATCCTCGATGCCTTCGCATCGTGCGGCCACCGTCTTGAGGATGGGCGGGCGCCAAGCGCCGGTGCGGGAGTGGCGCCCGCCGAGTGACTGCATGTAGCGCAGGTCTCGCGCGACCTGGTCGGCCCCGTCCCGGTCGGCCTTGTTGACGACGAACACGTCGGCGATCTCGAGAATGCCGGCCTTGGCCGCCTGGATCCCGTCGCCCATGCCCGGAGCCAGCAGCACCATCGTGGTGTCTGCCAGCGAGGCGATCTCGACCTCGGCCTGTCCCACCCCTACCGTCTCGACCAGCACCACGTCGTAGCCGGCCGCATCGAGGACGCGCAACGCCTGGGGTACGGCCGCCGACAGGCCGCCGAGCTGGCCGCGCGATGCCATCGAGCGGATAAAGACGCCCTCGTCGGTGGCGTGGTCCTGCATGCGCACCCGGTCGCCCAACAGCGCCCCGCCCGAGAACGGCGAGGAGGGGTCGACGGCGAGCACCCCTACGCGTTTGCCGACCGCTCGCAGGGCTGCCACGAGCGCTGACGTCGTCGTCGACTTGCCCACCCCGGGCGAGCCGGTCAGCCCGACGACTTGGGCGTGGCCCCCATGTGACGCCAGGGCGGCGGCCACCTCCCGCAGCGCGGGCGAGGCGTTCTCGACCAGGGAAATCAGCCGAGCTACGGCGCGGGCATCAGCGCCGAGCGCGCGCTCGACCAGCTCGGCGACGTCGACGCCTCGCCGGGTTGCGGCCATCGACTAGGAGGCTGGTACGTGCAGGATCAGTGCGTCCCCCTGGCCGCCACCGCCGCACAGCGCGGCCGCACCGGTACCGCCACCGCGACGCTTGAGTTCGTAGGCAAGGGTGAGGGCGAGGCGGGCTCCGGACATGCCGATCGGGTGCCCCAGCGCGATCGCGCCCCCGTTGACGTTGACGATATCCTCAGTGACGCCCAGGTCCTTCATCGACTGGATGCCGACGGCCGCGAACGCCTCATTGATCTCGATGAGGTCGAGATCGGAAACGCTGAGGTGCTCCTTGCTCAGCGCGTCAAAGATCGCGTTGGACGGCTGGGACTGCAGGGAATTGTCCGGTCCGGCGACATTGCCGTGGGCCCCGATCTCGGCGATCCAGGCCAAGCCCAGCTCCGCCGCCTTGGCCTTGCTCATGACGACGACCGCGCAGGCGCCGTCCGATATCTGCGAGGCCGACCCGGCCGTGATCGTGCCGTCCTTGGTGAATGCCGGACGCAACTTGGCCAGCGATTCGGCGGTGGTGTCGCCGCGGATGCCCTCGTCCTCGCGGACCTCGATCGGCTCGCCCTTGCGCTGCGGGATCAGCACCGGCGTGATCTCTTCGTCGAACACGCCGTTCTTCTGGGCCACCGCCGCCCGTTGGTGCGAGCGCGCCGAGAACTCGTCCTGCTCCTCCCGGCCGAGCCCGAGCCTGCCGTTGACCTTGTCCGTCGATTCGCCCATCGGGATGTTCTCGAAGATGTCGGTCAGGCCGTCGAACGCCATGGCATCGAGCACCTCGATGGCGCCGTACTTGTAACCCGAGCGCGACTTGGGCAGCAGGTGCGGCGCGTTGGTCATCGACTCCTGGCCCCCGGCGACGATGACGTCGAACTCGCCCGCGCGGATCAACTGGTCGGCCAGCGCGATCGCGTCAAGCCCGGACAGACAGACCTTGTTGAGCGTGAGCGCCGGGACGCTCAGCGGAATGCCCGCCTTGTGGGCCGCCTGTCGGGCCGGGATTTGGCCCGCGCCGGCCTGCAAGACCTGACCCATGATCACGTACTGAACCTGCTCCGGTGCCACGCCCGAACGCTCCAGCGCGGCCTTGATGGCGAACCCGCCGAGATCAGCGCCAGAGAAGTCCTTGAGCGAGCCGAGCAGACGCCCCATCGGCGTGCGCGCTCCGTCCACGATTACCGAACCGGCCATCTGTGATCCTCCTAGCGGCCCGGCGGTGCACACAACAGGAGGGAGTGCTCCCGCCGAGCCCGCGACACCGGGTAGAGCGTCAACTCTAGCCAGGACTCCCCCCGGCGCGGGTGTGAACCAGCGCACGGCGGCTCGCCCTACAGCGGTTCCAGTTGCCACGATGGCGGGATGCCTGCCCCCAGCCTGTTCACCAGGATCGACCACATCGGTATCGCGGTACCGGATCTGGACGCCGCGATCGCCTTCTACGCCGAGACGTTCGGCATTTTCAGCGTCCACGAGGAGACGAACGAGGAGCAGGGAGTGCGGGAGGCAATGCTCGCGGTAGGCGACGGCTCGACCCGAATCCAGTTGCTGGCTCCGCTGACCCCCGACTCGACAATCGCCCGTTTCATCTCCCGCGACGGTCCTGGGCTGCAGCAGGTCGCCTACACGGTCGAGGACATCGAGGCGGTTTCGACCGCGCTGCGCGGGAAGGGACTGCGGCTGATCTACGACGTACCGCGGCGCGGGACGTCAGACAGCCTGGTGAACTTCATCCACCCCAAGGACGCGGGCGGCGTGCTCGTCGAGCTCGTCCAGCCACCACAGACTACTGACCGGTAACATTTCCCTCGAGCCGACCCCGGCTCATCCGGAGGCACCTTCGTGGACGACATCCGTAACGCCATCCTCAGCGGCGACCTGGCTGCGGTGGCACACCTGCCAGTGCCCGCGGCCTACCAAGCCATGGTGGTGCGCGCTGACGAGGTGGACATGTTCGACGGCCTGCCGACCAAGGAGAAGGACCCGCGCAAGAGCCTGCACCTGCAGGACGTGCCGACGCCTGTCCTCGGCCCAGGTGAGGCGATCGTCGCGGTCATGGCCAGTGCGATCAACTACAACACCGTCTGGACCTCCATATTCGAGCCGGTGTCGACGTTCGAATTCCTCAAGCGCTACGCCAGCTCGTCCGAGCTGGCCAGCAAGCACGACCAGCCCTACCACGTTGTCGGCTCAGATCTGGCGGGCATCGTGTTGCGCGTCGGGCCGGGGGTCACGAAGTGGCACGCCGGGGACGAAGTCGTCGCCCATTGCCTGTCCGTCGAACTCGAAGACCCGCAAGGCCACGACGACACGATGATGGACCCGCAGCAGCGCATCTGGGGTTTCGAGACAAACTTCGGTGGCCTCGCCGAGTTGGCGCTGGTGAAGTCCAACCAGCTGATGCCCAAGGCGGCCCACCTGACCTGGGAAGAGGCCGCGGTGCCCGGTCTGGTCAACTCCACTGCCTACCGCCAGCTAGTCAGCCATCACGGAGCGGGTATGAAGCAGGGTGACATCGTGCTGATCTGGGGCGCGTCGGGCGGCCTGGGCGGCTATGCGACGCAGTACGCGCTCAACGGCGGAGCCACCCCCATCTGCGTCGTGTCCTCGCCGGAGAAGGCTGCCGTCTGTCAGTCGATGGGCGCCGAGCTGATCATCGACCGCAGTGCCGAGGGATACGAGTTCTGGAAGGACGGCCAGCAGCAGCCCGCGGAGTGGAAGCGGCTGGGCAAGAAGATCCGTGAGCTGACCGGCGGCGAGGATCCCGACATTGTCTTCGAGCACCCCGGCCGCGAGACCTTCGGCGCGAGCGTCTTCGTGGCCAAACGCGGTGGCACCATCGTGACCTGCGCGTCCACGTCGGGCTATTGGCACGAGTACGACAACCGCTATCTCTGGATGACGCTCAAGCGCATCGTCGGCTCCCACTTCGCCAACTACCGCGAATCGTGGGAGGCAAACCGGCTGATCGGCAAGGGCGCCATCCACCCGACGCTGTCGAAGGTGTATTCGCTCGCCGAGGCCGGGCAGGCCGCCTACGACGTGCACCGCAACCTGCACCAGGGCAAGGTCGGCGTGCTGTGCCTGGCGCCCGAGGAGGGCCTCGGCGTGCGCGACGCCGACCTGCGGGCCCAGCACCTCGACAAGATCAACCGGTTCCGCAACCACTAGCCCGGCCAGGTCGAGGCCAGCTGCACTTCGCGGCGGCGGGGTGCGACGATGGGCCTATGGCCTCGGATGACTACTCGGACGTGCTTCCCATGCTCCCCGAAGCCGACCCGGGGTTCGCCACTGCCATGCGCGGCTACGACCGCGCACAGGTCGACGGTTTCCTTGCGCGCATGGACGAGGATCTGCGCAGGGCTGTCGCCGACCGCGACGCGATAGCTGCCCGCACCGCCGACCTCGCTGCCCAGTTGGGCAACGCTCACGCACAGATCGAGTCCCTTCGCCGCCAACTGCGCACTGCGAGCGAGACGGTCACCCCCGCGAACGTCGACGAGCGGGCCCGCAGGGTGCTCGACGCTGCGAAGGCAGACGCTGCCCAGGTCCGAGCAGCGGCCGAGGCGGACGCCACTGCCATCCGGTCCGGCGCGACCGACGCTGCAGCCCGTGCTCACGCGGACGCCCAAGCCGAGGCGCTGCAGATCGTCGCGGCGGCCACCCAGCGTCATACCGAGGCCGACGATACGTTCCGGCGCCGGTTGGACGAGGTCGAGCAGCGTCGCGCCGACGTCTTGGCCGAACTCGCGCAGAGCAGCGAACAGGCACGCGCGGCGGAGGATCGACTCACCGCGGAGTCCGAGGCCACCCGCGTACGCCTGGACGCCGAGTCCCTCGCCGAACGCGAGCGGCGCGACGCCGAGTCCCTCGCCCAGCGCAGCCGGGCTCAGGAGGACTTCGAAATCACGCTGCGCCGACGGCGGACTGCCGAGGCCGCGGCCTCCGCGCAACAGCGGGCCGCAGCCGCTGCGGCGGCGGCGGCGCAGGTCACAGACGCGAGAGCCGAGGCTGCCGCGTTGGTCGGCGATGCCGCCGAGGAGGTCAGGCGCCTGCACGGGGTGCGCGACGAGGCGCACGCCAAGCTGCGGGAGTTGCACCGCAGGTTGGGCGCAGCCCTCGCGGACGAACTCGCCCAGACCCCAGGGTTGTCCGCGCCGCCGGCTGCGGGTAGCGACCTGCCCACTGGAGCGCCGATCTCAGCTCAGTAGCGCGGGGCAGAGCGACTGCGCTGGACCCCAGGAGCTCGCCGCCCGCGTGCCTCCCAGCAGGCGCTGTGCCAGTGGCGGCGCTCGCTCGCCGCGTCATCGAAGTCCGGCCAGACGACCAGGTGCGGCAGACCACGACCGATTTCCTGGTCACAGCCCGGGCAGCGATAGGCCTTGGCGGCGCCGAGCGCTGTCACGCCGCGCACCACCCATTGCTCACCGCGCCATTCGTCACGGCGTTCTCCCACCGTGGACAACGGACGCGGCGCCGAGGTGGCGACATCGACGCGTCGGCGATTCTGGCGGGGCATGCCGCCCACCTTAGGCGCGAACCACGGCGGCCAGGTCAGGTGTAGTCGCGGAAACCCTTGCCTGTCTTGCG
>JBHEMN010000095.1:0-7194 GCA_046262575.1 Jatrophihabitantaceae bacterium | reverse complement strand
GATGGCCTGATAGTTGCGCCATCCCGTCGACGGTGCCTCGCAACTGCCGTAGGTCGCGCTGTAGGCGGCGAGCCTTCCACGCGATCTCATAGGTGCAGAAGCCCAGTACCAACCCGGCTATGAGGAGGCCAGCCAACCAGGCGAGCAGTGGGATCCAGGACACGTGAGAACTCTACTTCGCCGCGTATGAGCCGAGGGCCGCTGCGGCTTCGGATCGGATCGACTCGGCCAGCCAACCGGGCGAGAGCACCTCGACCTCGCCAGACGAGCCGAGCACCAGTGCCCGCACCCAGGCCGGATCAGCCACCCGCAGGCTCACCTGCAGCAGCCCGTCGGCCTCCTGCACCTCGTCGGTGGGGTAGTAGTCGGCAACCCAGAAGTAGGGCGGCCAGAGCCGCAGCAGCGCGAGTAGATGCTCCGAGGCCGGCTGGTAAACGCCCTCGGCCAGATCGCGCAGCTGGATATCCGCAGGCGGGCGCGACGGCTCGTCAAGCTGCTCGAGGTATTCGATCCGGTCGAGCCGGAACACCCGCACGCCCTCAGCGTTGCGGCACCACGCCTCCAGGTAGCTGCGGCCGTCCATCTCGAAGACCCGCAGCGGGTCAACCACCCGCTCCGTGGTTTCATCGCGCGTGGCCGTGTAGTAGCGCAGCTGGAGAGCCCGGGCCTCATCGAGGGCTCGGTGCACCGCGGGCAGCAGGCGCGCCGCGGCGTCGAGCTCGACCGCAACTGTCGTGTCGTCGACCTCGCCCCCAGCCGCGGCTTCGACCTTGGCCAGCGCGCGCTGTACCGCGTCGCCATCGGCAAGACCGGGCGTCTCGGCCAGCGTGCGCAATGCGACAACCAGGGCGAGGGCTTCCTGGGCGGTCAGCCGCAGCGGGCGGGACATGCCGGCGTCGAAGATCACCGACACGGTGTCGCCGTCGAAGGAGAGGTCGATCAGGTCGCCGGGCCCGTGGCCGGGCAGACCGCACATCCACAGCAGCCCCAAGTCACGGCGCAGCTGTTCTTCGGTGATGCCGAAGTCCGCAGCTGCGGCAGCGGCCGCGATGCCTTGATGGGCCTGCAGGTAGGGCACCAGCGCGAGCAGGCGCGGGAGGCGCTCCTCATTGCTGCTCATGACGGCATTCCCGCGGCGGCCGTGAGCCTGTGGACGACGGCGTCGACCAGGTCCGGCGGGTCGAGCACGCGGGCACTCTGGCCTGCCGCGGCGACGAGGCGCGCGATCATGTCGAGGTCGGTGAAGGAGATCGTCAACTCCCCCTCGACCTCACCATCGGCGATGCGGCGCAGCTGCCCAGCGCCTGATCCGTGGACGTGCACACGTGCGACCCGGGTGTCCTCGGGCGCCCGCCCGGCGACGAGGCCCCGCAGGTCGACCTTCTCCGGCCGCGCGAAATCGCCGGGCCGACCCACGAATTCGACGGGGCCGCTGATCCGCGACAGGCGAAAGCTGCGTGGCTCGCCGCGATCGCGGTCCAAGCCCGCGACGTACCAGCGGCGACGCCATGACAACACACCCCAAGGTTCGAGCGTGCGCCGCTGAGCGGTTCCCATCCCGGACTTGGCGTAGTCGAAGCTCACCACCCGACGCAGCCGCGCGGCCTCGAGCATGGCCGGCAGGCTCGGATCGCTCGCGTCGAGGTAGGGAACGGCGCCGGGGGGATCACCCGCATGGACGTCGGTGCCGGCCGCGCGGAGCTTGATGAGGGCGGCGCGCGCAGCTTCGCCGAGTGTGGCCGACTGCCACAGCCGCGCGGCGAGACCGATCGCCGCCGCCTCGGCAGGGTCGAACTCGATCGGCGGCAGCTCATAGTCGCGGCGGCTGATCCGGTAGCCGTCCTCGGTGTCCAGGTAGCTGTTGTGGCCCATCTCGAGCGGAACGCCCAGGTCGCGCAGCTCTGCCTTGTCTCGCTCGAACATGCGCTTGAATGCCTCGTCGGTGCTCGCGCTGCCGTCGGCGGCCTCGTAGCCTGGCACCGCGTGGCGGATCCGTTCGGCGCTCAGGAACTGACGCGTGGAGAGTAGGCAGATGACGAGGTTCACGAGTCGCTCCGCGCGCCGGGCTGCCATGTCCTCGAAGGTAACGCCCGTGCGGACTCGCCGCGCAGCGGCACGCACGGAGGGCGTGGTGGTCATCGCGCTCACATCGAGGCGATGAGCTTCTCGACCCGTTCGTCAACGCTGCGAAACGGGTCCTTGCACAGCACAGTGCGCTGCGCCTGGTCGTTGAGCTTGAGATGGACCCAGTCGACGGTGAAGTCGCGCCGCTTCTCCTGTGCCTTGCGGATGAAGTCACCTCGCAGCTTGGCCCGGGTGGTCTGCGGCGGGACCGACTTGGCTTCGAACACCGCGAGGTCGGACACGACCCGCTCGACGGCGCGGTTGCGCTCCAGCAGGTAGTACAACCCGCGGGTGCGCGAGATATCGTGGTAGGCGAGGTCGAGCTGGGCGACCCTCGGCGAGGAAAGCGGCAAGTCGTGCTTGCCGCGGTAGCGCTCGATGAGCTGGAACTTGGTCGCCCAGTCGACCTCTCGGTCGATCTTCGATAGGTCCTGCTGCTCGACCGCGTCCAGAGTGCGTCCCCACAGTTCGAGCACCCGTTTGGCTGATTCGTCGTCACCGTTGCTGGCCATGAAGTCGACGGCACGGCCGTAGTACTCGCGCTGGATCTCCAGCGCCGACACCGTACGTCCGGCGGCGAGGCGGACCGAGCGCGTGCCCGTGAGGTCGTGACTGATCTCGCGGATGGCTCGGATCGGATTCTCCAGCGTGAGATCCCGGAAGACCACGCCATGCTCGATCATCCGCAACACGAGATCGGCCGAACCCACCTTCAGCATCGTCGTGGATTCGTTCATATTGGAGTCGCCAACGATGACGTGCAGTCGGCGGTAACGCTCGGCGTCGGCGTGCGGCTCGTCACGGGTGTTGATGATGGGCCGACTGCGCGTGGTCGCGGACGACACGCCCTCCCAGATGTGCTCGGCGCGCTGGCTGATGCAGTACACGGCGCCGCGCGGGGTCTGCAGCACCTTGCCGGCGCCGCAGATCAACTGCCTCGTCACAAGAAACGGGATCAGCACGTCGGCCAGCCTGCTGAACTCACCGTGGCGCCCCACCAGGAAGTTCTCGTGGCAGCCGTAGGAGTTGCCGGCCGAATCGGTGTTGTTCTTGAACAGGTAGATGTCACCGGCGATGCCTTCATCGTGCAGGCGCTTCTCGGCGTCGACGACCAGCCCCTCGAGGATCCGCTCCCCCGCCTTGTCGTGCGCCACCAGCCCGGTCAACGAATCGCACTCCGGCGTTGCGTACTCGGGATGGCTGCCGACGTCGAGGTAGAGCCTCGCGCCGTTGCGCAGAAAGACGTTGGACGAGCGGCCCCAAGACACGACACGGCGAAACAGGTACCGCGCCACCTCGTCCGGCGAAAGCCGGCGCTGCCCGTGAAACGTGCACGTCACGCCGTACTCGTTCTCGATGCCGAAGATGCGCTTGTGCACGTCCCCACCCTAGATCCCCGCATGCGGGCGTGGCCCTTGCGCCGGGTGCTTTACATATGCCATCATCATGTAAAGCTAGCTGACTCAGCAAGCGAATGTGTCGAATCAACGTTACCTGGGACGGTGTGCGATGCGAGAAGACTCCCTCTCCGGCCGGGCGAAGATCGTCACGCCTGATCCCCCCGACTGGCGTGACAGCAAGCGATACCTGTGGCTGCTCGGCGCGGTGGTACCGATGTTCCTGTTCGCCGGATGGGGCATGGTGAACCTCACCGGTCTCGGCCTGTTCTGGTGGATGGGCCCGCTGTGGCTCTACGTGCTCATCCCGCTGCTTGACATCGTGTTCGGGTCCGACCCGACGAACCCGCCCGACGCTGTCGTGGCGTGGCTCGAGCAGGACCGCTACTACCGGTGGGTCACCTACGCATTCCTCCCGCTGCAGTTCGTCGCGATCTTCGTCGGCTGCTGGCTCATCACCATGCACGGCGGGCTCAACATCTTCGACAAGCTGGGCGTCGCGTTCACTCTGGGCTCGATGAACGGGGTCGCGATCAACACCGCCCACGAGCTCGGCCATAAGAAGGAGCACCTCGAGCGCTGGTTCGCTCGCGTTGCCTTGGCCCCGACCGGCTACGGACACTTCTTCATCGAGCACAACCGGGGGCATCACGTGCGCGTGGCAACGCCTGATGACCCGGCTTCCAGCCGGCTCGGTGAGACGTTCTGGAACTTCCTGCCGCGCACCGTGATCGGCAGCGTGCGCAATTCGTGGCGCCTGGAGCGGACCCGGCTGCGGCGGATGGGCAAGCGCCCGATCTCAGCACGCAACGACGTCCTGAACGCCTGGGCGATGACGATCGTGCTGTGGGGCGTGCTGCTCGTGCTGTTCGGGGTAGGAATCGCGCCCTACCTGCTCATCCAGGCGGTGTTCGGATTCGCCCTGCTGGAGGTGGTCAACTACGTAGAGCACTACGGCCTGCTGCGCCAACAGCTGCCCAACGGGCGCTGGGAGCGCGTCAACCCCCGGCACAGCTGGAACAACAACAACATCACCACGAACCTGTTCCTCTATCACCTGCAGCGGCACAGCGACCACCACGCCAACCCGACGCGGCGATACCAGTCGCTGCGGCATTTCGAGAACTCGCCGCAGTTGCCCAGCGGCTACGCCACAATGATCTTGATCGCGTACTTCCCCGCCTTGTGGCGTCGCGTGATGGATCACCGCGTACTCGCCCATTACGGCGGCGACGTGAATCTGGCGAACATCCATCCCGCCAAACACGACGCGGTTCTCGCCCGCTACGCCCACCCGAGCTCGCGCACGTCGGCTTCGGCAGCCTAGTCAAGAGCTCTTGCGGATGAGCAGGTACCAGTGCGAGGTCTGCGCCTACGTCTACGACGAGGCGCGCGGCGCGCCGCGGGAAGGTTTCCCAGCCGGAACCCCATGGACCCAAATCCCCGAAGACTGGTGCTGCCCCGACTGTGGCGTGCGCGAGAAGGTCGACTTCGTCGCCCTCGGCGCGGCGCCGGCCTGACGCCGTGACATGTGCGAACGGGCCAGTGCCCTATCCCGAGGCGACGCGATCGCTGCTGCGCGACACGATCGTGGCCGCGGTGGACGACCTCGTCCGCTCGCGGGGCTGGTCGGCCACCACCATGTCGGATGTGGCCGCCTCGGCCGGGGTGAGCCGGCAGACCGTGTACAACGAGTTCGGTTCGCGGGGCAGCCTGGTCGAGGCCTACGTCCTGCGTGAGATCGAGTCACTTGTCAGCGCCGTCGAGGCTGCCGTGCGCGCATCGCAGGAGGACCCGCACGGCGCGATGCACGCCGCCTTCGGGCTGTTCCTCAAGCTCGCATCGGACGAGCCACTCGTCCAGGTGATCGTCGCCGACGCCGAGGGCGGTCAACTGATCCGCTTACTCACCGGACTCGGTAGACAGGTCGCCATCGAGCGGATCGGACGGCTGATCGTGCAGGTCTGGCCTCAGGTCTGCATGGCCGATGCGGACCTGCTCGCCGAGTCGATGGCACGCCTGGCGATCAGCCACGCCCTGCTCCCGACGTCGGATCCGGAGGACACTGCGACGGCTGTGACCCGCATGGTCGCTCCGTTCATCGACCAGATCCTCCGCGGCGGATCACCCGGAGGTCGGTAAGCCAGCTGGACCGCTCGACGGACATATCCTTTCGGCCATGACCATCCTTTCCGGGGCACTGGTCCGTCTCCGGCCAGCCAGTACGGACGACATCCATGCTCTCGCGGCCATCCGCCGAACGCCAGAGGTTCACGCCCGCTGGCGAGGCGAGGGAGATATGGTCGGAGCCGTCACCGAGGACTTGGCGGAGCCAGACTCAACGCCTTATGTCATCGAACTGAACGGACGGGTGGTTGGCTGGATCCAATGGTCGGCCGAGGAGGAGCCCGACTACCGCTGTGCCTCGATCGACATCTATCTCGACCCGGCGATCCACGGGCGCGGACTCGGCGCCGATGCGGTACGGGTGCTGGCCCGGCACCTCATCGACGACCACGGCCATCACCGCCTGGAAATCGATCCCGCAGCCGATAACAAGGCCGCCATCCGCTGCTACCAGAAGGTCGGGTTCCGACCCGTCGGCATCCGCCGGCGAAGTGAGCGCGGCAGCGACGGCACCTGGCACGACGGCCTGCTCATGGACCTACTCGCCGAGGAGCTAGCCGAGTAGCGGACCTGCGTCGACCATTGCGCAGGTCTCGCTCGGTCCAGTGGGGCACGGATCAGAGGGTCAGCTGGAGGATGACCCGATCGCCAATCGCTATCGCGACCGACGAGATCTGATCGCGGGTCACGGCGGCACCGCCGGTGAAGTGGGTGACCTTGCCCGGGATCAGCTTCCAGCTGCCGGCGGGGTGCGCCACGTTACTCCTGTCGAACACCACGAGTTGGTAGGAGCCGCCGGGTGTTTCGGGTGCGTCGTATCGACAAGCCAACGTGATCTGGGTGCCCCAACTCAGCCCGGTGAGCGTCGCAGTGGCATGCAGCGACGAGGGGATGTACCCATTCACCGCGCTCATCGCCTGTGCCGAAGCTGCCCCGGTCCCGGGCGAGTCCGGGCGCCCTGCGGGCCAGAGCACGACAGCCAGCGCGATGAGGCAGGCGGCGGCCAGCCCCCCGAGGCCGGCGGTGATCCAGTGCCGACGGCGCCGCACGGCATGCACCTGCCTGAGCAGCTGGGCCAGTACAGCCGCCGGAGCGTCGGGTGCGGCGTCGTACGCGCTCGCCGGAAGCGCGGCGAGCAGCGCCGGCAGCGGTGCGAGGTCACCCACGCGCTCGGTGCACGCGGAACAGGTCCGAAGATGCCGCTCAAAGGCCGCCTGCTCGTCGGCGTGCAGCGCGCCCAGGACGTAGGCCCCGTCGTCATGGGCGAACGGGTCGAGCATTGTCACAGCACACCCCCCAGCTCATCGAGGGCAAGGCGCAGTCCGCGAAGTGCGTAGTGCGTGCGGGACTTGATCGTGCCCGTCGGTACGCCGAGTGCCACCGCTGCCTGCGCGACCGATGCACCGCGCAGATAACACTCGTGCAAGACCTCGCGATGCTCGGTCGACAGCGTCCGCAGCGCGGCGGTCACCAACTGGTGATCCAGCGCTTGGTCGGTGCCGTCGGATACCGATTGCTCAGGAACCTCGTCGGTGACGTATTCAGG
>JBHEMN010000094.1:0-5415 GCA_046262575.1 Jatrophihabitantaceae bacterium | reverse complement strand
GCCTTCGTCTGGGCATTACGGATCGATCCGCGCTGCCCCAGCGAGCCCAGCGTGCTTGCGTCCCTCGGCCCAGCGCCTGTGCCGCTTCAGCGGCTCTCCTCACGCTGCTTGCAGGCGACATCGAGGGTCGCACTCGGAAATGCTTTCAGGCGAGCCTTCGGGATCGGTTTGCCGCAGCTCTCACAGAACCCGTAGGTGCCGGCATCGATGCGTTCGACGGCTCGCTGGATCTGGGTGAGCAGATCGAGACGGTTGGCCGCGATGGATTGTTCCTGCTCACGCTCGAAGGTCTTGCTGCCCGCATCGGCCTGGTCGTCGCCGGCTCCGTCGGTGCTCGACTGCTGCAGATCGTTGAGGTCCCGAAGGGATCGGTCGTACGCCTGCTGCATTTCGGTCAGCTCGGCGACGAGATCCGCGCGCGCGGACACCAGTTCCGCGCGGGTCCATTCGGCGTCCTTCGCCGTCGAGGTGGCCGACGACCTGGCGGCGGGCGGGGCCGCGGCCGGGGGGGCCTTGCTTGCGGGCGCCGCCTTCTTCGCGGGCGCCGCCTTGCTCGCGGGCGCCGCCTTGCTCGCGGGCGCCGCCTTGCTCGCGGGCGCCGCCTTGCTTGCGGGCGCCGCCTTGCTCGCGGGCGCCGCCTTGCTCGCGGGCGCCGCCTTCTTCGCGGGCGCCGCCTTCTTCGCGGGCGCCGCCTTCTTCGCGGGCGCCGCCTTCTTCGCGGGCGCCGCCTTCTTCGCGGGCGCCGCGGTGCTCGTCGCACCGACCCGTCGCAACGCCCGACCTATGCGCCCTACTGCGGCCATAGCCACCCCTCTCGTCATCGGAACGGCATTCGTGGCCGGACTCGCCCACCCGCGTCTGCGAAGGCGGCAAATATATGGGTCAGGATGTCTCGCCGCCAGTTCCCACGCCGTCGAAGGACCGATGCGTGCCCGAAACGTCCATTTCGACGGCTTCCGGCAGTGGCCGCGCGACGTCGGCGAGCGCGGAGTGGCCGGCAGCTACCTCCCTGTTCAAACGGTGAGCGAGGCGACACCACCGTAGCGATCCGGCCTCGACATCTTGCGCAGACGGCGCCGCAGCCGTGCCCACCGAACACGGTGCTTTGGTGGTCGGGAATATTCGCGGGCGCCGGTACCTGCGGATCGCCTACGATGACACCGCGACGACGAGGACAAGTAGCCGCGACGCATGGCCCGAAAGCGACCTGGGGACGGTGGGAGCCCAGGGGCCGCGCTCGCACGCGAAATCGCCTCTGAGCACCGGAAGAACGGGCCCTGGCAGGGGCCCTAGTAGAACCGGACCAGCGAACGAAGTGGGCGCACCAGCACGAGCGCCAACGAGGGTGGTACCGCGGCGGCGCCTGGGTTACCAGGCGGGGTCGTCCCTCGAGTCCCATCCGACTCGAAGGAGCACACCTGTGACCGACCCGGCCCAGCGCAGCGGATACCACCCACTGCCGGCGCACGTCGACCTCGCCGCCGTCGATCACGAGATGATCGAGCTCTGGCGGGCGAACAGGGTCTTCGCGCGCAGCCTGGACCAGAGCGCGCACGGCCCGGTGTGGACCTTCTACGAGGGGCCCCCGACGGCGAACGGCATGCCCGGCACCCATCACGTCGAAGCCAGGGTCTTCAAGGACGTCTTTCCGCGCTTCAAGACGATGAAGGGGTACCACGTCCCGCGGATGGCTGGCTGGGACTGCCACGGGCTGCCCGTCGAACTCGCCGTCGAGAAGGAACTCGGCTTCACCGGCAAGCCCGACATCGAGGCCTACGGCATTGCCGAGTTCAACGCGAAGTGCCGGGAGAACGTCCAACGCCACGTCGACGCGTTCGAAGCGATGAGCGAACGCATGGGCTACTGGGCCGACTACGACAACGCCTACTGGACGATGAACCGTGAGTACGTCGAGTCGGTGTGGTGGGCGCTCAAGCAGATCTTCGACAAGGGCTTGCTCGTCGAGGACTATCGCGTCGCGCCGTACTGCCCCCGCTGTGGCACCGGCCTGTCCGATCACGAGGTCGCGCAGGGCTACGAGGACGTCACCGACCCATCGGTGTACGTCCGCTTCCCGCTGACCTCGGGTCCTTGGGCGGGCGCGGCCGACCTGCTGATCTGGACAACCACGCCCTGGACGCTGGTATCGAACACCTCGGTCGCGGTGAACCCGGACGTGCGCTACGTCGTCGCCCGCTCGGCGGCAGGCACCTTCGTCGTCGCGCAACGCCTGCTGGCTACGGCGATCGGTGCCGACGCCGAGGTACTCGCCACGTACTCCGGGCGCGATCTGGAGCGATGGACCTACCAGCGGCCCTTCGACTACACCGACATTCCCGACGCCCACTTTGTCGTGCTCGCCGGCTACGTCACCACCGACGACGGCTCCGGCCTGGTGCACACGGCCCCGGCGTTCGGCGCCGACGACCTCGTGGCCGCCCGCGCGTACGATCTGCCCGTCGTCAATCCGATCGGCACCGACGGCCATTTCCTGCCCGACGTGGGAGCGGTCAGCGGGGCCTTCTTCAAGGACGCCGACGAACAGCTCGTGGCTAATCTGAAGGCGCGCGGGCTGCTGTTGCGCCATGTGCCATATACCCACGCCTACCCGCACTGCTGGCGCTGCCACACGCCGCTGATGTATTACGCCCTGCCTTCCTGGTACGTGCGCACCACCGCGATCAAGGAACGCCTTATCGCCGAGAACGAGGCGACCAACTGGTTCCCATCGACGATCAAGAACGGCCGCTACGGAGACTGGCTGAACAACAACATCGACTGGGCCTTGTCGCGCGACCGGTACTGGGGCACCCCGCTGCCGGTGTGGCGCAACGATGCCGACCCTTCGCGATTGGTATGCGTCGGCTCGCTGACCGAACTAGCTGAGTTGGCTGGTCGCGACCTCGCCGACCTCGACCCGCATCGCCCGTTCGTCGACGACGTGACATTTGCCAGGTCGGGTGAGGACGGCACCTACCGGCGCGTCGGGCCGGTGATCGACGCCTGGTTTGACGCCGGCTCGATGCCCTTCGCCCAATTCGGTGCGCCGCACCGCAATGCCGACCAAGCTCGAGCCGCCTACCCCGCCGACTTCATCTGCGAAGCGATCGACCAGACGCGGGGCTGGTTCTACACGTTGATGGCGATCGGCACGCTGCTCTACGACCAGAACAGCTACCGCACCGTACTGTGCCTGGGGCACATCCTGGCGGAGGACGGCCGCAAGATGAGCAAGCACCTCGGTAACATCCTGGAGCCGATCGCACTCATGGACGCCCACGGCGCCGATGCCGTGCGGTGGTTCATGCTGTGCGCCGGATCGCCATGGTCGGCCCGCCGGGTCGGGCACAAGGTGCTCGAAGAAATCGCCTCCAAGGTGCTGCGTACATACTGGTCGGTGGCCTCGTTCCAATCGCTGTACGCGCGCGCGAACGACTGGACCAATGGGGGTGACCCGGGTACGCCCACCCAGCTGGACCGCTGGGCCTTGTCCGAGGTGCACCGGGTGGCCATCGAGGTCGACGCCGCGTTGGAGGACTTTGACACGGCCCGTGCCGGCCGGGCGCTCGCCACGTATGTCGACGACCTGTCGAACTGGTACGTGCGGCGTTCCCGGCGTCGGTTCTGGGACGGTGACCCGGCGGCACTCGGCACGCTGCACGAGTGCCTGCACGTGCTGACCCGGCTGCTGGCGCCGTTCGTGCCGTTCGTCACCGAACGGGTGTGGGGCGCGCTGTTCGCCACCACCGGATCGGTCGACTCGGTCCATCTGGCACTGTGGCCGGCCGCCGACGGCTCCGCCGTCGATGTAGCCCTCGGCGAGCAGGTGGCTCTCGTTCGCCGGCTGGTCGAGCTGGGCCGGGCAGCTCGGGCGGACTCTTCGGTGAAGACCCGTCAGCCGCTGGCCCGCGCACTGATCTCTGCACCGGGCTGGTCGGTGCTGCCCGAGTCGCTACGCCGCGAGGTGGCCGACGAGCTCAACGTCGTCGAACTCGCGGTATTGGCCGATGCCGGGGCCGGTGATCTGGTCGACGTCGCCGTCAAGCCGAACTTCCGCGCACTGGGCAAGCGTTTCGGCGGCCGAACCCAGGCGGTCGCGGACGCAGTCGCCGCCGCCGACGCGCGCGAACTCGCCGCCGCCCTCGCGGCCGGGTCGGCATCGGTCGAGGTGGACGGTACGGCGGTGAGCATCGGCGACGACGAAATCGTGATCACCGAGACCCCCCGCTCAGGATGGTCAGTGGCCAGCGCCGGCGCCGACACGGTCGCGCTGGACCTCGAGCTCACCCACGAACTGCGGCTCGCTGGGCTGGTGCGCGACGTCGTGCGGCTGGTCCAGGACGCCCGGAAGAACGCCGGGCTGGATGTCACCGACCGCATCGAGCTGTGGTGGCGCGTCGGAGGCTCCCCCGAGCCGGCCGAGGCGATCCGCAGGCATGGAGCGCAACTGGCCGGCGAGGTGCTCGCGTCGACTGTGCACGAAGGGGCGCCTGAGGACGGTGTGCAGACGTTCAGCGCACAGGACGATGAACTTGGCCTGCACCTGTGGCTGCGTCGAGTGGTCGGTGCGGCGTCGAATGGTCATCCATAGCTGAGCCCTCGTCGCGAAGGTGATCACTCGCGAGATGGCTCGGCGAGTTCGGGGGGCGCGGCTCGCACAGCGCGCACGGCGTGAAGCCGTCGTCGGTGGCCTGCTCGAACGGGATGACCTCGGCGGCCTGGCCCTTGATGATCGGGCAGTCACCGAGGTGGTAGCGCGGGCGCCCGTCGATGACCCAGACCTGATCGTCGTCAGGTTTCGCCGACGCCGCAGCGACGTCTGCGGGACCGGGCTCGCCGGTGGCCGCGTTGCTCGCGACGACCCCGCGGGGTGCTACCGCGCCGTGCTCGGCGTCCCGAGCGGGGGCGGCGGCGTCGGCGTCGTCCGGGGTGGAGAGTCCCTCCGACGCGACGGCGGATTTCGGCGCCGCGATCACGTCGCGGAGCTTGTACAGTAGAAAGCCGGCGCCGGCGGTTGCGATCAAGGACGCCACCAACCAGACGGCGCTCTGCAGGACCACCCCAAGTACGACGCAGACCAGCGCGACAAGCAGCAACCCGATGATCATCATTTCGGGCGTCAACCTCCTTTGATGTGGCCGGAGCGGTGCACGTCGCCGCCTGTGCGCCTGCCTGGCACCGCGGCGGCCGACTCCGACCTGATCACCAGCGGCGCCGACGCCGCACGCCGAATGTTCCCGTCAGCCCTGCTGCGCCTCTGCGAAGTCGTTCTTGGCGTTCGCGCTGGCGGGCTCGGACTTGCCGCTCGCGTCCAAGTCGCGCAGCTGCGACTCGAGATAGCTCTTGAGCCGGGTGCGGTACTCCCGCTCGAACGTGCGCAGTTCCTCGACACGGCGCTCCAGGGCAGCCTTGCGC
>JBHEMN010000093.1:0-4183 GCA_046262575.1 Jatrophihabitantaceae bacterium | reverse complement strand
ATGCCCGGCGGCACCCGAGTCCGAATTCCGGTTGGTGCGAGGCCGCGTATGCGGGCGCGTTGGGCCTACGGCTTGGCGGCACGAACACCTACGGCGGTCACGTCGAACAACGCCCGTCACTCGGCGACGGCAGGCCGGCCCGGGCTGCGGACCTGCCCCGTGCGAGCCGCCTCAGCGTCCGGGTGACTGTGGCCGCGGCGGCGGCTGCGGCCGTCGCGGCCCTCGCGGCCGGGGCGCGGCGATGAAGGGATCGTTACTGGTCGCGGGGACGGCCTCCGACGCGGGCAAGAGCGTGCTCACCGCCGGCATCTGCAGGTGGCTGGCCCGCCGAGGTGTCAGGGTGGCTCCCTTCAAGGCGCAGAACATGTCACTGAACTCCATGGTGACCGCCGACGGTGCCGAGATCGGCAGGGCACAGGCTATGCAGGCCGCCGCGGCCGGTATCGAGCCCGAGGCCGTGATGAACCCGGTGCTGCTCAAGCCGGGCAGTGACACGAGTTCGCAGGTGGTGCTGCTCGGCAAGCCTGTCGCGGACGTCGACGCGCTTGGTTACCGTGAGCTAAAACCCTTGTTGCAGCAGGCGATCCTCGACTCTTACGCCGATCTGCGCGCCCGTTACGACGTGGTGATCTGCGAAGGCGCCGGCAGCCCGGCTGAGATCAATCTGCGTGATCGTGACCTCGCGAACATGTGGCTGGCCCGCGCTCTGGACCTACCGACACTCGTCGTCGCAGACATCGATCGCGGGGGAGCGTTCGCAGCGATGTTCGGAACGCTGGCAGCGCTGTCGCCTGCCGACCAGGCACTCGTTGCGGGCTTCGTCATCAACAAGTTCCGCGGCGATCTCCGGCTGCTGGCACCCGGGATCGACATGCTGGGCGCGCTGACCGGGCGCCCGACGTTGGGGGTGCTGCCATGGCTGGCGGGGCTGTGGCTGGACGTCGAGGATTCCCTGGACCTGGACTCCCGGCCGCCCTCGTCACTGCCGCCGGTCGGCGAACAGACGCTGCGGATTGCGGTCATCCGGTTACCGCGGCTGTCCAACGTTACCGACATCGACGCGCTGTCGGCCGAGCCCGGCGTTGTGGTGCGGTTGGTCACCCGCCCCGAGCAACTCGTCGATGCCGATCTGGTCGTGCTGCCCGGCACCCGGGCCACGGTAGGCGACCTCGGGTGGCTGCGCGCGAACGGCCTGGCCGAGGTGATCTGTCGCCGCTCTGCAAACGGGGGACAGACGCTCGGGATCTGCGGGGGCTACCAGATGCTGGCGGCCACCATCACCGACGACGTGGAGGGCCACTGCGGCCAGGTCGACGGACTGGGCCTGTTACCGACCACAGTCACCTTCGCCCCTGACAAGTCGCTGGGCCGGCCCCGCGGCAGCGCGCTGGGCACCGACGTGATCGGTTACGAGATTCACCACGGTGTCGTGAGCGTCCACGGCGGCGAGGCGTTTCTCGACGGTTGCGTGGCCGGATCGGTTTGGGGAACGAGCTGGCACGGCGTCTTCGAGAACGATGAATTCCGGCGGGCGTTCCTCGCCCGGATCGCGGCGCTCACCGGGCGCAGCTTCGTCGCCGCACCGGCCACATCCTTCGCCGCGCTGCGTGAACAGCGTCTGGACACGTTGGGCGACCTGGTCGCAGCCAACCTCGACACCGCCGCCGTCGCGGGTCTCATCGAGCACGGCGCGCCGGACAGTCTGCCCGTCGTAGCGACACGACTGCGCTGGTAAGGGCAGGATCAGAAACTATGGCAGCGATCGGGCACCTGAGCACCACGCGCTGGGTGCTCCTCATCCTCGTCGGGTTGGTCGTGCTGGCCATCGTCGCGGCGCTTGTCGGCCACGAACTGGTGCGACGCGGCAGGCGCGAGCCATTGCTCGTCCGGCTCATCAACCGGGTGTCGGGGAAACTCATCGACGCCATCAGGCGGCCCATCACGATCGCGGTCCTCGACGAGGTGGCCGAGGTACTGCAGGCCGGGCACTACACGCAGAACGTCGCTGCGGCACTGCGAGAGAACCACGAAGAGATCAAGCGGATGTTTGCCGAGAAGATCAAGCAGGACCCCACCGCGCGGCATATCGGGCTCTTGCCGTTCCATGACCGGATCATCAACGAGGCGAGCGAGACCACGTTGCGAGTGCTGCTCGAAGTGCTGGCCGACCCGCGAACCGACGAGCTCGTCTCGGACCTGCTGCGCGACAACATCATCCAGATCAGAATGGCGGTGCGGGCCCGTCAGGATGGGATACCGGTGCGAGCGCTGACGGCCACCGCCTATCGTGGTGTCGGTCCTTCGAGGTCGCCCTCGGCTTCGAGATAGACCGCACGCAGGGCGGCCAGGGTCGTTGCCTCGGGCTGCGTCCACAGCTTGCGTTCGGCGGCTTCCAGCAGGCGTTCGGCTATTCCGTGCAAGGCCCACGGGTTGGACTCCTGCATGAACTTTCGGGTCTCGGGATCGAGTACGTAGCAGTGGGTCAGCTGCTCGTACATCCAGTCCTCGACCACGCCCGCGGTCGCGTCGTAGCCGAACAAGTAGTCGACCGTAGCGGCCAATTCGAAGGCACCCTTGTAGCCGTGCCGGCGCATCGCCTCGACCCAGCGCGGGTTGACGACGCGGGCGCGAAAGATGCGTGCTGTCTCCTCGGCCAACGACCGGGTACGCACTGTGTCCGGGCGCGTTGAATCACCGATATAGGCACGCGGTGCAGTGCCGGTGAGGGCGCGCACCGTCGCGATCATGCCGCCGTGGTACTGGAAGTAGTCGTCGGAGTCGGCGATGTCGTGTTCGAGCGTGTCGGTGTTCTTCGCCGCAACCGCAATGCGCCGGTAGGCCGTCTGCATGTCCGGACGGGCCTCGCGGCCGTCCAGGTCACGGCCATAGGCATACCCACCCCAGGTCGCGTACACCTCGGCCAGGTCGGCGTCGTCGCGCCAGTTGCCGGAGTCCATCAGCGGCAGCAGGCCGGCGCCATATGCGCCAGGTTTGGAACCGAAGATGCGGGTGGTCGCCCTGCGCTCGTCGCCATGGGTCGCGAGATCGGCCTGGGCGTGCGCGCGGACGTAGTTCTGCTCGGCGGGCTCATCGAGGCCGGCGACGAGGCGCACCGCATCGTCGAGCATGGTGACGACGTGCGGGAACGCGTCACGGAAGAAGCCGCTGATCCGGACCGTGACGTCGATGCGGGGACGGCCCAGCTCGCTCAGGCCGATCGGCTCGATGTCGCTCACCCGACGCGACGCCTCTTCCCAGACCGGGCGCACACCCAGCAGGGCAAGGACTTCCGCGATGTCGTCGCCCGACGTGCGCATGGCTGCCGTTCCCCACACCGACAGGCCGACCGAGCGCGGGAACTCGCCGGCGTCAGCTCGATAGCGCTCGATCAGCGATTCGGCCATTGCCTGCCCGGTCTCCCACGCCAGTCGCGACGGGACCGCGCGCGGGTCGACGGAATAGAAGTTGCGACCGGTCGGTAACACGTTGATCAGGCCACGCAGCGGAGAGCCGCTCGGACCGGCCGGAACATAGCCGCCCTCCAGTGCGTGGAGGATGTGCGCGATCTCGTCGGTGGTCGCCGCCAGCCTGGGGACGATTTCAGTGGCGGCAAAGGTGAGGATCCGCTTCACCAGGTCCCCACCATTCGCCACGGAAGCGACCACTCGCGCGACTGCCTCGGGAGCCCACTCGGCGTCCTCCATGCCCTGGACGAGGTCACGGGCGGTTGCCTCGACGCGGTCGCTCTCGCCGCGATCGTCGGCGCCCTCCTGCAGACCGAGCGCCTCCCGCAGCCCGGGCAGCGCCTGCGCCTCACCAGCCCACATCTGCCGGGCCCGCAACATCGCCAGGACCAGATTCACGCGAGCCGCGCCGGTGGGTGCCACGCCCAGCACGTGCAGGCCATCGCGGATCTGGGCATCCTTGATCTGGCAGAGCCAGCCGTCGACGTGCAGGATCAGCTCGTCGAACTCGGCGTCGTGCGGGCGGTCGGCCAATCCGAGATCGTGGTCAAGCTTGGCCGCCTGGATCAGCGTCCAGATCTGGGCGCGGACGGCCGGCAGCTTGGCCGGGTCCATTGCGGCGATCTGGGCGTGCTCGTCCAAGAGCTGCTCGAGCCGGGCGATGTCGCCGTAGCTTTCGGCGCGGGCCATCGGTGGCACCAGGTGATCGACAAGCGTTG
>JBHEMN010000092.1:0-4113 GCA_046262575.1 Jatrophihabitantaceae bacterium | reverse complement strand
CGCCTCCCAGATCGTGAAACGGTGGTTCCGGGATCGGCTGGTACTGCCTGACCCGGCGGGGCGGCGCTGCCCTGTGACAAGACTGCGGCAAGAATAGCAACGACGCCAATCGGCGGGCATCGAGCGGGATCGTTCGCGCAGTCTGGGACGATGACGCTCGTGAGTAACGACGTGGTGGACGAGGTCGAGCTCAACCATCTGGCCAGCCTGGCCATCACGGTGCTCGCCGCCGCAATGCTTATCTGGACCGCGCGGACTAGCGCGATCGCCCTGCTCGTCGCAATCGCCGTCGTCCAGGCCTTCCTCGCGCTTGCCTGGGTGTTCGGGACCGCCCTGCCTGGTCGTAAGGGGGCGTTGCTGATCGCTGCGCTCGCGGCGGCGGGTGCCGATGTCACCGTGTCGCTCTGGCCGGGGGGCCGGTTGGGCACGCTACTGATCGTCTTCGGACTGGCCGTACCGGTCATGTTCGTGCACCAGTTGATGCGCGGGGCGGCGCGCGTGCGCCTCGTCGAGTCGCTCGGGGGCACCGCGTTGATAGTGGTGGCGGTGGTGGCGCTGCCGGCCTTGCTCCAGCTGCGGCACGAGTTCAGTGGCCCCGCCCTGGGCGGCCGGGTCGTGGCCGGCGTCCTGGCGGCCGCGGCCGGAGCGCTCGTCGTCGGCTACCTGGTCGATCTGGTGCTGGCCGCGCCGCGATTCGACCCTGCCGTGTCACGCGGGCTGCTCGCCGTGATCGCCTCGGCTGGACTGGGCGGCTCGATCGGTCACCTGATGCTGCGCGGTGCCGAGTTCCTCGATGGCCGCGGCGCCTTCACCGGCGCCGCCCTCGGTGCGCTCATCGCGTTCTTTGCCGTCGGGGTGGCGTTCATCGAGAGCTCCTCGCCGATGCCGCAGGCTGGCTACGCCCGCCGCCTGCGCCCGGTCATGAGTTCGCTGATGCCGTTGAGCATCCTGGCGCCGGTCGCGTTCCTCCTGTGCCTGGCCATTCGGGTCTGACTCGGGTCCGTTCGTCTCCGAGCGCGTGTCTCCGGGCATATCCGGCAGCGGTACCGCGGATCCCATTCAGTGGGACAGACGTCCCACTTTGGTGCCTACCCGAGTGGCGGGACCGACGACTCGCCGACTACTGTCTGCCCCATGAGCATCGCGCTCTTCGCCGTGAGCACCTCGCTCACCTCACGCCGCACGGTCGATCTGTGCCGTGTGGGCAGCTGCCTCTGTCGCATGCGTTGACCGGGTAGCCACCGGCGCTGACGCCGTTCTTCCGCGCCCGCTCGCTTCCCGGTTTTCCGCGTTGCCCGATCCGGGAGCGTTCGCTCGTCACAACCCTGTGCTTAAACCAATGAGGAGACAATCATGAGCCGCGCAGACGTGCTCGTCACGGCCGACTGGGCCGAGCAGAACCTGAACACCGACGGCGTGGTCTTCGTCGAGGTCGACGAAGACACCAACGCCTACGACGGCGGCCACATCGAGGGTGCCGTCAAGCTTGACTGGAAGACCGAACTGCAGGATCAGATCCGCCGCGACTTCGTGAACAAGGAGCAGTTCGAGGCGCTCCTGGGCGCCAAGGGCATCGGCACCGACGACACCGTCGTGCTCTATGGCGGTAACAACAACTGGTTCGCTGCGTACGCCTACTGGTATTTCAAGCTGTACGGGCACGAGGACGTGAAGCTGCTCGACGGGGGCCGAAAGAAGTGGGAGCTCGACGGGCGTGAGCTGTCCAAGGACTCCGTGTCACGTGGGCCTGCCACGTACACGGCCAAGGACCAGGACCTGTCCATCCGGGCATTCCGCGACGAGGCGATCGCCGCGATCGGTCAGCAGAACCTCATCGACGTCCGATCGCCCGACGAGTTCTCCGGCAAGCTGCTCGCGCCGGCACACCTGCCGCAGGAGCAGTCCCAGCGTGGCGGCCACATCCCGACCGCGCTCAACGTGCCGTGGAGTAAGGCGGCCAACGAAGACGGCACGTTCAAGTCCGACAACGACCTGCGCGAGCTCTACTCGGAGGTCGGCCTGGACGACGCCAAGGACACCATTGCTTACTGCCGCATCGGGGAGCGCTCCAGCCACACCTGGTTCGCGCTGCACGAGCTGCTCGGTCACCAGAACGTCAAGAACTACGACGGCTCTTGGACCGAGTACGGCTCGCTCGTCGGCGTTCCGATCGAGAAGGGTGCCTGAGGTGTGCAGTGCTCCAGCACAGGGCCCGACGGTGCCCGCGGGCATCGACCTCCAGAAGGAGACCGTGATTTACGGCGTCGTCTCCCGGCATGACGCGCCGGTACCCGGAGCCTACGTGCGGCTGCTTGACGCGACCGGTGAGTTCACCGCGGAGGTGGTGACATCGGCGACGGGCGACTACCGGTTCTTCGCCGCTCCGGGCGAGTGGACGCTGTCGGTGCTGCACCGTGACGGTTCGGTCCGTAAGAGCGTCCAGGCTCCGCAGCCCGGACTGGCGGAGGTGGCACTCACCCTCGAGTGACACCGATCGATACTGTGCTGACATGCAAGCCGCCTCCTTGTTCATCCTGATCGGTGCCGTCCTGTTCATCGCGGGCCTGGCGTGTTATGGGCTGCGCAAGTTCTTGTCCGGCCCCCGGTGAGCGGGCCGGCGCCGGATACCGACGACGTGCGCTCGGGCGCTCCGATCCACGACGACCTGCTCGCCCTGCTGCCGCTCGTCGGGACGTGGCGGGGCACCGGCACCGGCGTCGTTGCGTCGAGCAATACGCAGTTCGGCTACGGCCAGCAGCTCAGCTTCGTACACGACGGGCGGCCGTTCCTCGCCTACGAGTCACGCACCTGGTTGGTGGACGCGGCCGGGGGCGTGATTCGGCAGTCCTGGCGCGAGTCGGGATTCTGGCGGCCCGGTGCCGGTCCGGACGACATCGAGGTGGTGCTCGCGTCCAACACCGGGCAGGTGCTGCTCTTCGGCGGCTTCGTGGGCGAGCTTCGCTGGGAACTCGCCACACTCGCCGTGCATCCCGTGCCCACCGCAAGGCCGGTAGACGGCGAGCGCCGGCTCTACGCACTACAGGACGGCCGCCTCGGCTACGCGACCGAGCTCGCTCCGGCGGGACGCCCTTACGCCGCCCACCTCAACGCTCGTCTCGAGCGCGTCTGAGGTTTGCTTTCGATTCGGATGGACTCCGCTGTGCTCGCCCACATGGAGTGGCGCGGAATCGCCTAAAGCCCACACCGCGCGATGCGCGATGTGTCTGTGACAGCTTGTCTTGGAAAGTTTTACATGCTACACCTTGTGCTACGTACCAGGTGGATGCACCGAGGAGGCCCCGCCGCCTGCAGACCGGAGGTGAATGGTCATGAGCGCTGCCGCACAGCTCAATCATCGGGACAGGACCGCCACGCGCCTGCTCGGCTCGTCATCGCGGAAGTCCTACGATCCGCTGCTCGACATCGATTGGGACGCGCCCGTTCCCGAGGATCTCGCCTACCTGCCGTTCGAGCGCGTGTCGCTGTACGGCACCGCGCTATGGGAGCACATGACGCCCGAACAGCGCATCGAGCTGTCCAAGCAGGAGTTGGCGAGCGTGGCCAGCACCGGCCTCTGGTTCGAGATCATCCTGATCCAGATGCTGACCCGCTACGTCTATCACCAGGACCCCCAGGCCGCGCACACCCACTACGCGCTCACCGAGATCGGCGACGAGACGCGACACGTCATCATGTTCGCCAAGGCCCTGACCCGCATGGGCCTCACGGCGTACCGGCCGCCCGCGTACATCCACCAGCTGGCCAGGCTCTACAAGGCCACCGCCCGCGGCCCGGCCTTGTTCGGGCCCGTGCTCGTCGCCGAGGAGATCACTGACCGTCTGCAGCGGGCGACGATGAACGACGAGTCGATCAACCCGCTCGTGCGGATGGTGAACCGGATCCACGTTGTGGAGGAGGCGCGCCATGTCCGCTTCGCCCGCGAGGAGGTGGCCCGTGCCATGCCTGAACTCGGCCGCCTCGCCAAGCTCGTGAGCAACACGGTCTCGGCGCTCGTCGCAGCAGTTGTCGTGCACTGCCTGATCAACCCCGCTGTGTACGACGCGGCGGGACTCGATCGCAGGGCGGCTGTCAAGGCGGCTCGCACGAATCCGC
>JBHEMN010000091.1:0-6378 GCA_046262575.1 Jatrophihabitantaceae bacterium | reverse complement strand
CCGATGCCCTGCACCTTCTGGAAGGCCATGACTGCGCTGTGGAACGACGGGCCGGGCTCGCCGTCGATCGCGCCGACGTAGTAGTGCAGCGCGGTGAGCTGCTGCTGCACGGCCTTCACGTCGTACGTCGGTGCCGGCGGTCGCGTCGGCAGGGGTGACGGGGATGTCGAGGGCGACTCGCTCGGAGCGGCGAGCGGTGACTCGACGACGGCGTGCTGCTCCGGAGCGGCGGCGGCGCTGTCGAGAGGCTTCGCGATCACACCTGAGCTGTGCGTCGCGGCGCAGCCGGTGAGGCCGATGGCGAGAGCGAGGGTGACAGGCACGAGGGGGGCACGCACCCGTCCTACGGTAACCGCGCGGACGGCCGAAGCCGGGCAGGATGGACGCGTGACGACGCAGGAGCAGCGCTGGGCGACTGCCGAACGGTCGCTTGAAGTGCAGGCGGCGCGGCGCATCCGGCGTACTCCGGCGGTGATCATCGCGATCACCGGCCTGCTGGTCATTGCCGTCGCGAGCACTGCCGTGGTCGACCTTCGACGGCTGCACACACCGCGTGGCGCGGCGCTCGCGTGGGTCGTGGCGGCGACGTTCGGCGACTGCCGCGCGTACCTGGCGCTCTCGACGCCACCGCGCGACGCCCGAGGCGATGACGACATCTGCGCGGCGTTGCGGGCGCGCACAGCGCCGGCACGGCGCGCGATCGACAGCTACCAGGTCCGCGCTGTGTCCGTGCAGCAGGACGGTGACCACGCACTGGTGCAGCTGGACGTGCGCACCCCGTCGGGTACGTCGCGCGTCACCGAGGAGCTGGTGCGCCACGACGACGGCTGGCGCGTCGTCCGGCCGCCCACGGCCTGCACGCCCGACTGCTACTGAGCGCCGGCGCGAAGATACGGCCACGCGTCCTGTGACGTGGGGGCGCACTCGTACACGGAGATCCCCAGCGCACCAGCGGCTTTCGCGGCTGAGCTGAACCGCTGGCAGTCGGTGGTCGACGCCCCGCCGATGCCTCCGGCGTCGCCCCACGTCGGACAGCGCGTGTACGCCGGGTAGTAGCCGATCGGGATCCATACGTCCTGCGACGGCTTCAGCGATGTCCATGGGAAGGGGCCGCCCCAGTACGTCCGGTGCCGCTTCAAGGAAGTGTCGGCAGCGAGCCGACGGCCGCGACGGGCAGACCGGTGCGATGACACACCCAGAACGGATCCGGGCCGAGGTCGGGCTCGACGAGCAGCGGGTGGTCGAGATGCTCGGGGCACGACGGCCAGAGCGGGTCCGCCGTCTCCTGCACGAGATCCTGCACGTCCTGGGCGAGCAGACACAGCACGTGCGGCGCGCCGTCGGGCCACTCGGCAAGCCACCACCGTCGTTCCTCGACGGCGCGTTCGACGAGAGGGGCGTACGCCGGCGCGTCGCGCAGGACGACGAGTGCGGCGTGGTCGAGGGCGTCGGGGTCGGGCACGCGGTCAGCCGAGATGGACCGAACCGTCTTCCGCGATCGCCCACCCCGGGTTGTGCGCGACCTCCCAGGGATGACCGTCCGGATCGACGAACATGCCGGCGTAGCCGCCCCAGAACGTCTCTGCCGGCTCACGGCCGATCCGCGCACCGGCCGCGCGAGCCTGCTCGATCACGTCGTCGACCTCCGCAGGACTTCGAACGTTGTGCGCGAGTGTCACGCCGCCCCAGCCACCGCCGTCGGTGACGGCGCTCTCCTCGGCGAGCTGCCTGCGACCCCACAGCGCGAAGACGATCCCGCCGACCTGGAAGAAGTAGACGTCGTCGTGGTCATCCTGCGCCGGCTGCCAACCGAGAGCTCGGTAGAACGCAACTGCGCGGTCGAGGTCGTGTACGCCGAGAGTGATGACACTGACTCGCTGCTCCATGGCTGGACTATGTCGCCGCAGTCGCATCACCGTCGAGCCGCGTGTGCGTTTCGACGACGGTCACCGTCATACCGGTATCTGACCCGCTTTCGTGCTCCTCCTGGGGGCTCCACCTCACGGCGTCACCGGCCGAGACTGCCGTGCGTCGGCCATCGCCGCCAGAGACCCAGCCGCTGCCAGATGTGACCACGAACAACTGCCAAGCCGCGGCGGGATGTCGGCCGAGCTGCCCGCTGCTTGAGTAGGTCAACAACGTCACGGCTCCCTCGTCGACTGTTGCCAGGCGAGTGGCAGTCACGCCGCTGCTCCCGAAGGCGTCGACCGGCCTCGTTTCCAGGTGTATCGCGACCATACGGCCAGTATGTCGATCCCCGCTGTTGCGGCGGTGATCGGCGGTTACACGCGGGTCGCGGAAATCCTGTACGCCGAGCCGGGCCGCGTGCTCATCGAGAACAGCCATCGCATGGCTGCGCTTCGCCGGATCGACACCGATCACCACTGCCGTCACGTCCGCCTCCATCGTGTTGTCGGATGGCGAGGCCGGGCAGTCCTACCTTGACCGCAGCAGCCCCCTCTTGAGCCACAACCCGCCGGGACGGTGGCCGGCCAGAACGCACCCCGCTACAGAGCCACACACGAACGTGGGCAGGCACCTAGTGAGTGACTGAACCGGCCACCTGACCCAGAGCCTTGGCCAGGCCCCGAGCTGCCGAGATTCAACAGGTAGGCACCTACCTGCGGCGCAACTCTCGGGTCATGGCGAACAGGAAGAACGGAACGGCGCAGAGACAGAGGACGCCGAACCAGAGGTCGCCGCCACCCTCCCGAAGCCCCTGGACACCGGCGGCGAGTGCAACCAGCCCAAGCCCCAGAGACATGTAGAAGTTGCGCGTCATGTGCAGAGGGTATTGCCGGTGACCGTGCGAAGAACGGCACCTACCGTCTTCACGGTACTGACCACGGACGTTGTTGAGCGGCGTCATGCAGACACGAAGAGGAGCTCGGAGTGACGGGGCACGCGACAGCTGCACGGACTAGGGGTCCTTCCGGCGGCGTGGCCTAGCCGGCCATGGCCGTTCGCTCGAGCAGGCCGGGTCACAGTCCGGGCCACGTGCGTCCTCCGGATTTCGCCAAGCGATTGTCGGCGCTCGCACGCGCGCCGTCAGCGCCGGGAGGGCTCGGGCTCGTCGCTGTATGGGGAATAGTCACTGGGCCGACTCAGCGGCGCAACACAGGGCCGTGTTGATATCGGCGGTGGCGGGTTGCGACGTCGCCTGGTTGGGCGTTGCGCGATCGAGTAGCTCTCTGGTGAGCCGCACCACCTGCGCATCGTTGTAGATGTTGTCTGGCAGGTCGAGCATGCCCATCGCCCGCCAGAAGGTGCGCACCGCGTCTGGGTGCAGGGGCATCGCGAGGCGTAGTTCGTTGAACGATGTGCTGTTCGGTGCGGGTGTCATCGCCGGGGCTGGGGTGCCGAAGATCGCGTGGCGTAGCCCGGCCAGGCGGAGCGCGTCGTTGTGTGCCTGGTCGCGGTAGAACGGCTCGAGGTTCTCGGCCGCAAGTGTCTCGACGTCGTGCGCGAGCTGGACCGGGTCGTGGCCGGATTTGTCGAGCGTCCTGACGAGGTCTGCGGCCGCGATCAAAGCGAGGGGGAGGCCGCGCCCGAAGGTGGGGTTCGTGGTGCAACGTGAGTCACCGACCAGGGCTAGCCCGGTGGCGACTGGTCGACCATCGCGAAATAGCCGACGCCAGGTGTTGTGCAGTCCGGCCATGACGAAGACGCTGCTGACCGGTTGCATGGCTTCCAGCCACGGACGGTAGGCCGGGATGGTGCGCAGCACAGCGTCGAAGACGTCTGGGTCGGTGACGGTCCGAAACCGACGATCCTCAACGAGGGGGGCGATCGCGAAGATTGCGCTGCCGTTGTCGCCGTTCCACATGCCCGTCGTGAACTCCTCGAGCGCGAGCAGGATCCGCGTCGCCGGGTGGCCTGGCACGTGATGTGTGTCGCGGTGTCGGTAGTGGCGGGACTGGTAGGACAGTCCACATTCGGCTCGCTCCAGTTCGGTGCGTTCGGCGCCGACGTCGGTCAGCCACGCGTCGATGCTGGTGCGGCGGCCGGTTGCGTCGACGACGAGATCTGCGCGGATCTCACCGTTGTCGGTGCGGACACCGCGGATCCGCGGCGGAGAGCCTGCATCTGCGAGCAGCCCAACCGCCCGGGTATTGAAGTGACGGACAAGGTTCGCTTGCGCGGCGACCCCTCGGCGCAGGACGAGGTCGAGTGTCGAACGCCTCGTGGCGATGGAGGTGTACTCGTCGTCGCCGGGTTGCAGTTCGAGATGAACCCCTGGCGGGGCGGCGATGTCGACCGTGGCCTCCAGAGCTCCGAGCGATAGCAAGGCGTCGTAGAGGTCAGGCAGGTGCTCGCGCAGCAGCAGCCGACATCGCGGCAACAGCGCATGCGGCTGCACGATCTGCGGCGCTGTCGCGCGAAACGCGGTCGCGGCGGCGGCCTCGATATCGCGTGCAGGCATCAGGTCCTCGCGATCGAGCAGCACGACGGTGTGCCCGGCCCGCGCCAGCATGAGACCAGTGAACTGGCCAGCCGCGCTGCCCCCGACCACGACAACCTTCACGACAACCCCCGCTCGTTGACCGTCGGCCGAGCCTTCAGCGACTGAGCAGACGTGCGACAAGCTCGCCTCGGCTGCGGACCCCGGTCTTGGCGTAGATGGCCTTGAGATGATCCTGGACGGTTCGCTCACCCAGACCCAGTTGTCGGGAGATGACGCGAACAGAAGCTCCGCCCAGGACGGCTTGTGCGACCTCTTGCTCCCGTGGGGAGAGGTGGACGGCCGCGGCCAGGACGGGCAGCGCATCTGCCGGATGCGCCGATTCGACGACGATCACGACGCGCTCCGGCCCGGTCCCGTGCAGCCGCGAGGCCCGGGCGCAAATCCATCGGTCGTCCGCTGTCGCTGCGCAGACGAGCTCGGGCCGCTCGGCGCTGACCGCCTGCACGGCCAGACTCGTGAGCATGATCGGCAGGCACTGCGGTGACCCGCCTAGCAGCTCGAGCCACTCCACAGCGGCGCCGGTCGTGGACGTCACGACAAAGTCCTCGTCCAACACGATGACGCCCGTTTCCGGGGGAGCACCCGCGGACTCAGCGTGGAGCGCAGTTCGACGCATCGCCTCCGCCAACGCCGGGCCGACCGCGCTCAACGTTGCCAGCTCCCGCGTCCCATAGGGCGAGTCGTCGGCTGCGCGATGCAGGCACAGGACGCCCCAGGTGCGATCACGTGCGCGCAATGCGACCCGAAGCTCATCGCCCCAACCAAGGGGCTCGATCACGTCACGCCAGCGGGCACTGTCCTGGGGCTTGCCTTCGGTCGCCCGATACAGCGACGCGACGGGCTGACGCGACCGGGCGAGGTGGCGGAACTTCACGACGTCATCGACCCCGATCTCGTTGGCCAAGAACGCGCCGGCGACCTCCTCGTCGATCCCTGAGCGAAACGAGGACGTGAAGTTCAACGTGGTCGGGTCGACCGTCGCGAGGAATACTGGCCCGCAGTTCACCAGCCGCTGCACGTGTTCCACCACCGCCGCATGAAGACTGGCCGCGTCGGGCGCCGTCGCCGCGGCGCGTTCGAGTGCGCCAGCAACGTCGCGGACAGGCTTCACCACGCACTGACCGTAACGCCGTATGACCGGTCACCGCACCCCCCGCGAATGCGGGATGTCTGAGCCGCCCGCGACCAGCGGATGCTGTCCCGCATGGCGATTGCCGGCATGTTCCCCCCCGATCCGGAAACGATGCGTTACGGAGCTCAGACCCTTCCGACCCGGCGAATGTCACCAGGCGCCGTCGGCGGCCTGGCCACGGCAGACAACGCCGGTCCTGAACAAGCCGGCGCACTGTCGCTCGTGTTTGGCAGCTTCGCCGACCGCGAGAGCGCGCAACGCGGCTATCGCGCCTTCACCGACGCGCAACGCTCGGTCCTGGACGCGCCTGGTTTCCTGCGCTGGCATTCGTTCGCCGACGGCCCGCACGGATACGGCCTGGGCTGGTGGCACAGCGCGGAGGAGGCGACGGCATGGGCGCGGGGCGCGCACCACCGCGCCGTGGTGCGCGAGCAACGGACAAGTCCGTTCGAACTCAGCCAGTTCGCGAGCATCTGGATACCCGCGACACGCACACGACGTACCTTCAGCTGCCCCTCCTGCCATGCCACCATCGACGCTGCGCACCCAACCTGCACCTGCGGGGAACAACTCGACGACGGCTTCGCCCCCACACCGCAGGCCTAGTCGACGCAGCATGTGCCTCTCCGGTTGCCAGCCGCGCCCTCACGCGGCAGGCGTTACCGGCTTGCTGAGAACGGCACTTACACGTCGCCCCGAACCATCCTTCGCGAGACGGCTCATGTCGCTACCGTCGATTGAGACGGAAGAAGGCGAAGGCGCTGATGGCAAAGAACATGGC
>JBHEMN010000090.1:0-10084 GCA_046262575.1 Jatrophihabitantaceae bacterium | reverse complement strand
CCCGCCGCATCCGTGGCGTGAGCTGGCGCGCAGCGACGACCCGGCCCGCATGGGTCGGAGAACGGCGCACGACGGGACTGCTCACGTCGTGGACCATATCGGCGAGCGGTGCACTCACCCCGGGCTAGATCAGGAGGCGGTCGCGACTTACGGTCGTGCTGGACTCACGCCGCGAGCCCCGGTCGAAGGAGAGTCAATGCCCATCGAACTGACCAAGGTCGCCTACACCACCGCCGCGAGCGCGAAAGGGGGGCGCGCGGGTCACGTCACCTCCGCCGACGGTGTTATCGACCTGGACCTGGCGTATCCGGGCACGCCCGGCGATCCGAAGGCCAACCCCGAGACGCTCTTCGCCGCGGGCTACGCCGCATGCTTTCAGAACGCCCTGACCAACCGCGCGAGGACGCAGGGCGTCGACACGTCGGACTCGACCGTGACCGCGCAGGTCTCCTTCGGCCCGTCCGAGGACGGCTGTTTCGGCCTCGCCGTGGACATCTCCGTCGAGATCCCGGGGGTTCAGTCGGCGCGGGCGCAGGAACTCGTCGAGCTGGCGCATCAATACTGCCCGTACTCGAAGGCCACCCGGGGCAATATCACCGTCACGGTGGGGGTTGTCTGACCATCGTGTCGAGGGCGGCCGATCCGGCGGCGCAGTGCGCGCGCACGCCGCTGCGGTGACCGTCGCGGCGGGTCCGGCGGCAGCGGCGCATGATGGGCCGGTGCCCATCAGCGTCTTCGACCTCTTCTCCGTCGGCATCGGTCCGTCCAGCTCACACACCGTTGGTCCGATGCGGGCGGCTCGCACGTTCGCCAACGGCCTGGAGCACGACGACCTGCTGGGCAAGGTAGCCCGGGTCCGCGTCGAGTTGTTCGGTTCGCTCGGCGCCACCGGGCACGGCCACGGCAGCGACCGCGCGGTGATTCTCGGCCTCGAGGGTGAGCGGCCAGAGACCGTCGACACCGAGACGGTGCGTGAGCGGACGGCCGCAGTGCGCGCGGCCGGGCGGATCAGCCTGCTCGGCAAGCACGAGGCGGCACTCGCCGATGACGATCTCGTCCTGCATCGGCGCACCAGCCTGCCGTTCCACCCCAACGGCATGCGCTTCTTCGCCTACGCCGGCGGCGGTGACCTGCTTCGCGAGCGCACCTTCTACTCCGTCGGCGGTGGCTTCGTTGTGGACGAGGCAGCGGCCGGCGCCGTCCGGATCAAGCCCGACGCCACCGAGCTGCGCTATCCGTTCACCACGGGTGACCAACTGCTCGCGCGCTGTGGCGAGTCCGGACTGCCGGTCAGCGGCGTGATGCTCGCCAACGAGACCGCCTGGCGGAGCGAGGCCGACGTGCGCGCCGGCTTGCGCGACATCTGGGCGGTGATGCAGGAGTGCGTGCAGAACGGTTGGGCGCACAGCGGCGTCCTGCCGGGGGGCCTGAAAGTGCGGCGTCGCGCTCCCGAGCTCTACCGCCGCCTGTGCGCCGAGACGAACTCGACCGATCCGCTGCGGGTCATGGATTGGGTCAATCTGTTCGCGCTGGCCGTCAACGAGGAGAACGCCGGGGGCGGCCGGGTCGTGACCGCGCCGACGAACGGTGCGGCCGGGGTGTTGCCTGCGGTACTGCACTACTACGTGCGTTTCGTGCCGGGTGCATCGGAGGACGGCGTCGTCAGGTTCCTGCTCGCCGCGGGGGCGATCGGCGTGCTGTACAAGGAGAACGCGTCGATCTCCGGTGCCGAGGTGGGCTGTCAGGGCGAGGTGGGTTCGGCCTGCTCGATGGCTGCCGGTGCGCTGTGCGAGGTGCTCGGTGGCACGCCCGAGCAGGTCGAGAACGCCGCCGAGATCGGCATGGAGCACAACCTCGGCCTCACCTGCGATCCGATCGGCGGCTTGGTTCAGGTGCCGTGCATCGAGCGCAACGCTATGGCCGCGGTGAAGGCGATCAACGCGGCGCGGATCGCCCTGCGCGGCGACGGCCGGCACATCGTCAGCCTGGACAAAGTGATCAAGACGATGCGCGAAACCGGCGCCGACATGAAGGTCAAGTACAAGGAGACGTCCCGCGGGGGGCTGGCCGTCAACGTCATCGAGTGCTGAGGGCAGGGGCAACCGGCTCGGGTCAGACCGCGAGGGCTACCTCCGCCGGTGGCTGCGTCGGCACCTCGTCCTTCTTGATCCGGATCATGAATACCGCGACGACGATTGCCACCAGTGCGAACATCGCGCCAGCAAAGAACCCGTGTCCGGAGGCGTGCGCCTGCAGGTCGTGACCGAAGTCGCGGTACGTCCCGTTGAAGAACCCGGCCGCCGGACCGCGCTGGTTGGCCGGCAGCGTGTCGATGAACTTCCTGATGTCGGACTGTTGGAGCCCGTTGCCACCGGCGTGGCCCACGAAATCGCCAACCGGCTGGCGCAGGGCGGCAGGTAGCTTGCCTACGGCCTGCCTGATCGCAGCCGTGTGGTCGCTGGCGTAACGCTTCGCCGACGTGGCGAAGACGGTCGCTAGCACCGACAGCCCGATCGCGCCGCCGACCTGCTGGCCGACGTTGAGCAACGCCGAAGCCAGGCCGGCGTCGGTGTTGGAGATCTTGGACACCGCCACCGTGGTGAGCGGCACGAACAGGAAGCCCATCGCGAAAGCGAGCACCAGCATTCCGGGCAGCAGGGTGCCGAGGTAGCTGGAATCGGCGTTGACCGTCGAGAGCCACAGCAGGGCGACGGTCAGGATGCATGTGCCGATGACGATCAAGATCTTGGGACCGAACTTGGGCAGCAGCTTTGCGACCACCTGCGAGGTGACGCCGATGATGAGGGCGATCGGCAAGAAGGCGAAGCCCGTCTTGAGCGCGCTGTATTCGCGCACCCCCTGGATGAAGAAGGTGATGAAGTAGAACATGCCGAACATCGCGGCACCCACCACCAGCATGACCAGATACGTCCCGAGGCGGCTGCCGTTCTCGAAGATCCGCATCGGCATCATCGGCGAGGAGGTGCCGTAGGCCTCGTACAGACCGAATCCGACCAACAGCGCAACCGAGGCGGTGAACACGACGAACGTCTCGGTGTTGCCCCAGCCATCGTGCGCGACGTGGATGAACCCGTACACGAGTGAGACCATGCCGGCCATCGAGAGGAGCGCGCCCAGGAAGTCGAAACGGCCCGTGAGCCGTTCGGTCTGGTGCAGATACAGGAAGGCACCCGCGATGAGGGCGAGGCCTATGGGGACGTTGACGAAGAGCACCCAGCGCCAACTGAAGTAGTTGGTGAGCACGCCACCGAGCAGCAGGCCGAGCGCGGCGCCGGCGCCGGAGACCGCCGCGTAGACCGCGAGCGCGCGGGTGCGTTCGGCGCCTTCCTTGAATTCGTTGGTGATCAGCGACAGTGCGGTGGGCGCGGCGATTGCCCCGCCGAGCCCCTGAACGACGCGCCCGGCGAGCATCATCGGGAAGTTGACCGCGACCCCGGCCAGGAAGCTGCCGGTCGTGAAGAGGGACAGCCCTACGATGAACATCCGGCGCCGTCCGAGGATGTCGCCAGAACGGCCGCCGAGCAGCAGCAAGCCGCCGAACGCGAGGGTATAGGCGTTCAATGCCCAGGTCATGTCGGTCTGGTTCTTGTGGAAGTAGGCGCCCATCGAGGGCAGCGCGACATTGACGATCGTGCCGTCCAGGACGACCATCAGCTGCGCTCCGGCGATGATGAGCAGAACCAGGAGCGAGTTGGCGTGTCGGCGGGCGCCCCGAACGTCGGGGGTGGCGGCTGGAGAAGGTTTGGTGTCGGTCACGAGTGCTCCCGTTCAAAGTTGAGACGTTCAGCTCACAGGCGGTGCAACCTGCTTTAGTGGACGCATGCGTTCTCTATTGGAGTAGACTAGGACGTCAGCGTAAGGAACGCAACCGTGCACTATGAGACGTTCGCTCACAGCATGAACGAGGGGTCTGACATCGCATGACTGTCGTGCCTGCCGCGTCCTGCCCAACGCAGCGCAAGCGCGGCGTGGCGCTCGAGGACGCCATCCGCGCGGCGGCCTACTCGGAGCTGACCGAGATGGGGTATACCCAGTTCTCCGTGGAGGGGGTCGCCGCCCGCGCCCATACGGGCAAGGCGAGCATCTACCGTCGCTGGCCAACCAAGCAGGCTTTGGTGCTCGATGCGTTGTGCGCCGGTCTGCCGACACCCCAGCAGTGCGGCCTGGGTCCCGGCGACTACGGGGACATGTCGACAGCCGATGCCCTGCGTCAGGTCGCCCGCGCGATCACCCGGATACTCAGCAGTCCGGCCGGCGCCGCTATGCGAGCCGTGAAGTTCGAGGCCGCCACGGACCCGCAGCTGGCCCGCGAGATCGACGAGCGATTCCAGGCTCCCCGTCGGGAGGCACTGCTCGCCTTGCTCCGGCGGGGCGTCGAACGCGGCGAGGTTCGGCCCGAAGCGGTGAGCCCGCTCGTCGCCGACGTGCTGCCGGCCGTGCTGATGCACCGCGTGATCCTCCAGCGTGAGCGGATCAACGAGCGCGACATCACCGCGATCATCGAGCAGATCCTGATCCCGTTGGTCGAGGTGCGCTGAGTCGACGCGGTCTCAATGTGGCCCAGCTGACGATGGCTTGACTCGAGTGCGGCACGATGGGGGTGCGCGCAGCGGTTGCGCGCATGCGCCCGGCGCCATAGGGCCGCATCCGAGGACCAGAGAGTCGGGCATCCGTGGCGACGGCTGTGCAGCGCCCGACCGCCGAGGCCGAGCCACCGGGCCGCGGGCAACGCTTTCGCAGTGGCTATCTCCGCCGCGCGCCGAGCATCATCGCCACCATCTCCGCGCTGCTGGGCCTGCTGGCCCTGATCGGCGTGTTGGATCCGCACGAACGCTTCCGCGTGCACGCGATCACCCGCGTGATTCCGGTCCCGGCGAGCGCTGCGGCCACGGCGGTGAGCGCCGTGTCCGGGCTGCTCCTGCTGCGCCTGGCCGCTGCCCTGCGAAAGCGCAAGCGACGGGCCTGGCGGGCTGCGGTCGTGGTCACGGGGATCATGATGCTGTCGCATGTTGCGCGCGGCGTGCGGCCCGGCGAAGCGGTCATCTCGCTGGTCCTGCTCGTCATGCTCATCACCGCCCGGTCGCGATTCACTGCCAAGTCCGACCCGCGCAGCCGTTGGTTCGCGGTGCTGGTCTTCTGCCAGTTCATCGGGGTCGCGGTCGTCTACGGAATGCTGATGCTCTATGCGTACCGCAGCAGGCTGATCGGCCACCCGTCGTTCTGGACCCAGCTCAAGGAAGTGTTCGCCTCGCTGGTCGGGGGCGGCGGCTTCATCGAGATCCGCGGTGAGCGCCTCGACGACGTCCTGCATGTCACCCTGTTCGGGTTCGGACTGATCACCGTCATAGTGGTAGCCCTGCTGGCCCTGCGGCCGTCCGAGCCGATGGCGCAGCTCTCCTCCGTCGACGAGCAGCGGCTGCGGGAGCTGTTGGCAAAGCAGGGCGGGCGCGACTCGCTGGGCTACTTCGCCCTGCGCCGCGACAAGTCGGTGGTGTGGTCCCCGACTGGAAAGGCCGCGATCACCTACCGGGTCGTGCAGGGGGTGGCGCTGGCCAGCGGCGACCCCATCGGCGACCCCGAGGCGTGGCCGGGCGCGATGGCGGCGTATCGCCAGCTCGTCGAGGAGTACGGCTGGACGGCTGCGGTCATGGGCTGCAGTGAGCTGGGTGCCACGGTGTTCAAGCGGGAGTGCGACCTGTCCGCCCTCGCCCTCGGCGACGAGGCGATCGTCGACGTCGCCGACTTCACGCTCGAGGGCCGACCGATGCGGGGGGTTCGGCAAGCGGTGACCCGCGTGTGCCGGGCGGGCTACGAGATGCAGGTTCGCCGGGTGCACGAACTCGGGCCGGAAGAACTGGCCGAGCTGGTTCGCGTTGCTGAGGCGTGGCGGGGCGACGCGGTAGAGCGGGGTTTCTCCATGGCGTTGTCCCGCATGGGCGATCCGGCAGACCCGGATTGCGTCGTGGCTACGGCCCACCACGCCGGCACCCTCGGTGGCCTTCTGCACTTCGTGCCGTGGGGTCACGACGGGTTGTCGCTCGACCTGATGCGCCGGGACCGCAACGCTGACAACGGTCTCAACGAGTTCATGATCGCCAAGCTGATGCAGCGTGCCCCGGAACTAGGGGTTCGCCGCGTCTCGCTTAACTTCGCCGTGTTCCGCGACGCCCTCGAACGGGGCGAACGCATTGGGGCAGGGCCCATCCTGCGCGCCTGGCGCGGGGTGTTGATCTTCGTGTCGCGCTGGTGGCAAATCGAGACGCTCTACCGATTCAACGTGAAATTCCGGCCGTACTGGGAACCCCGCTTCATCTCCTTTCCGTCCACCCGTGACATCCCACGGATCGCGATTGCAGCGCTCGAGGCCGAAGCATTCATCGTCCGGCCGCACCGGCTCAAGAAGATGCTCGGCCGCGCCTAGCCGGTGCGTGCTTTGAGCGCCAGCCACGACCTTGTAGGCTTCGCGCCCGGTGGCTGCACAGCGCGCGGATATGCTTCGTGGCCGCATGGAGGCTTCGCCTAGTCTGGTCTATGGCGCCGCACTGCTAATGCGGTTTGGGTCTCAAGCCCATCCCGGGTTCGAATCCCGGAGCCTCCGCTGCTCGTCGCTGCTAGGGGCTGGCTGCGTACGGCTAGACTCGCCCGTCGACATAGTCAGCGCCCGTAGCTCAACGGATAGAGCACTTGACTACGGATCAAGAGGTTGCAGGTTCGAGTCCTGCCGGGCGCGCAACTACAGGCCCCAGAATCACTGGGCTTCCGGCTCCATTTGCCTACTCAGCGGGTAGACATCGGCGCCGTTAGTCCGCAAAAAGTCCGCAGCAGCTCGCGCCGCGTCCAGCGCGTCGGCCACCTCATCAAGCTGGTTTTCGAATAGGTGGCCGTACAGGTCGAGCGTCATCGTCGCCGACTTGTGGCCCAGCATCGTCTGCACGCCATGCCGGCCTCCTCGATTTTGAGGTCGAACGGCTGGCCGTGGCGGCCGGCCCACTCGGCGACCGCGTTCTCGATGATCCTTCCGTCGTGCTCTGCGGTGAGGACGAGCGGGCGTCCCGTAGCTCGGCACATGTCGACGCGGTGTAGCTACGGGTCGCGGGTGTGGATGATGTCGAAGAGGCATACGACGGTCCACGGCGGCTCGCCGGGCAATTTTGAGTCGTAGGGCTGGACTCTCCGCTCGGATGGGAGTGCTCGGCGCGCTGCTAGAGCCAGTGGCCCTGTCTCGCGCAGGGCGGTGGCGAGTTCGGTCGTAGTCAGATGCGCATGCTCTGCAACCTGGAGAGCGGTCAACTCATGCAGTCGCAGCGTCCCGTTGCGGGAGGAGCGCTCGTTTGCTGTGTTGACCTGGCGTGCCAGCTCTTCGGGGGACGCCTGCAGTTTTAACATGCCGAGCAGGTGGCTGAGGATGTCTTTCACGCTCCAGCCCAATGCAGTCGGTCGGCTGTGACCAGTCGTCGTCGCGGAGGTCTTGTAAGACGTTGAGAAGGCGGTCGTACTCGGCGTCGGCGAGGTCCATCGCCTCGTCATGTCCGATTGGTCGGATCGTGTCGGTGGCGGCCACGGTGTCGGTCATGATTTCTCCTTCTAGTCAGGCTGGGCGTAGTGGGACAGGTACATGTCAGTGATTTCGTCGGCGAGACGTAGCCAGCGATTGCCGCCGGGTTCGTTCGCGTTCTGCTGCGCGGCTAGGCCGCCGATGATGGCCGTCCACGCGTCGAAGGCGCGGGAGCTGGTCGCTCCGCAGGATCGAAGGCAACGCCGAATGATCTCGAGCCCTTTGCTTGCGAGTGCATATGACTCGGCGCTGGGCTCAAATTTTGGGATAGTGCGCTGATAGAGCAGTTGGTACCGCACGGCGTTCTCATTGCAGAACTGCAGGTATACGTGGGTGTATCGGCGCAGGAGATTTAACGGGTCGTCGGCGAGCGGTATCGCTGAGACGCGATCGAGAATTTCCTGGTTCGCTTCGGCGAACATCGCGTCGTAGATGGCGTGCTTGGACGGGAAATAGATGTACAGGGACTGGGCACGCATCCCCACCCCCGAGCCGAGATCTCGCATCGACAGTCCCGCCAACCCTCCACGCGCGCGGGCTCCCAGGCGGCAGCCAGGATTTCTCGCCGCGACGCGAGGTTTCGCTCAGCGCGCCGGTCATGGACCTCGACTCCTGACATAGTCAGGAATTATGGACTTTGTCAGGCGAAGCGTCAAGGCTGGACTTAGCGCAGGCCTGAACGCGCAGCCGACCGCACATGTCGGCGGCGTGGTCGGACGCATTTTGTGTGCGTTCGCGTCTGTGGGTTCGTCGCGTTGTTGGACGCCGTCTCAGGCGAGAAGGATGCGCGTGAGGTTGTCGGCGAGCCATTGCTCGAACTGGTCGGCCGACCAGCCGAAAGTGGTGGTCATCGTGCGGAAGTTTGTCGGGTTGGACAGTGCCGAGTAGGTCGCTCCGGCGGTGTCTGCGGTCAAGGCGTCGCGAAGGTCCCCGTTCGCGATGACCAGGTCGATGGCCAGTCGTTGGGCGGCTACCCGGTAGAGAAGCTGTTCGTGCAGGGCGTCCTTTGCTTCCCAGGTTCCGACGGTTTCGAGGATCCGGTGGGTACTCGCTTCGCGTTGGAGGGTCTGTCGCGATATGTGTGCCAGCTGTCGGATCTGCTCGCGCTGATCGGTGCATGCCGCGACCTGTCGGTACGGCGGGGTGTCCATGAGCGCAGCGGCGTCGGCGGCACCGGTGACCGCAGTGCCTAGGACGGCGTTGAGGATTCCAGCCTTGTTCTTGAATCGGCTGTAGATCGTCTCGACGGCCACGTCCGCTTCTCGAGCGATGGCCTCGATAGTGGTGGCCGAGTAGCCGGGGTCGGCGAAGAGGTCACGCGCTGCGGCCACGATGCGCCGGCCGGTCTCCTCGGTCTTGCGCTCGCGCAATGTCCGGGGGGCCTTGGCGTTGTTGACAGCAACCATGCGGCTACAGTATCAATGTGTCAATACAGTGTAGCTGTATCCAGACTTCTTCCTGGGGGACAAGATGAACACCACATCGATCGACCCGCGGCGCACCGCGCTGATCAACGTCGACTTGCAGATCTGCTTCGTCGAGGGAACGCCGCTGTCCGCGCCGGACGGCCTCGCCATCGTGGGCACGGTAAACCGCCTGGGGCGCGCCGCCCGTGCCGCCGGCGCCCAGGTAGTGCACACCCGCGGCTGGCTGAACCGGGACGGCAGCGACGTCGGTGTCCTCATCTCTCGAGTCCCGCCATTCATTCGAGCGCTCTACACTGCCGGAGCGCCCACGGCCGAACTACACCCCGCGCTCGAGATCGACCCCAACGACGTCGTCCAGGACAAGACCGGTTACGGAGCCTTCACCGGCACCGACCTCGAAGCCAGGCTCCGCAGCCAAGGAATTGACACAGTCCTGATCACCGGGATCGCAACCAACATCTGCTGCGAAACCACCGCTCGCGAAGCGGCCGCCCGCGACTTCCACGTCTACTTCGTCGCCGACGCCACCACGACCTTCGAAATGCACGGGGTGCCCGGCGAACAACTCCACGCCGCCACCTCCGCCAGCCTTGCCCAAGTGTTCGCAGACATCGTCACCACCGAGCAAATGATCGACGCCCTCGCCCAACACGCCGACGCCGTCGCAAGATAAGTCTGCAGACAGTAAAATCCCGACTGTACGCAACCCTCAGCGCCGATGCGTTCGCCGCCCGCCGGAGCCAGGCGGATCGCTTAGCAAGGACGACACCGGTGCCTATGCCCACGCCGCAACCGCGAGACTCCGAGCGGGGCACTCAGGCGCACCGTACGTCGCTAGCTCATACGCTGGGAGCAGGCGCCCAGTCATCCAACGTCGCTGATCAGGCGGCCGAACGCTCATCGGCTATGTCCGGTCGGATCCGCGGAGCCGCGTGGCGGCCACACTTGATTTCCGTCGGATAGGCCAAGCTGCCCATGCCGCTTGTCGGAAGCCACTGACCATAAGCGGCAATATTCGAACGGAGGAACGATCTTGGTTCAGTCCGCAAAAAGTCCGCAAAAATTTCATGAGCAGCCGATT
>JBHEMN010000089.1:0-5484 GCA_046262575.1 Jatrophihabitantaceae bacterium | reverse complement strand
GAAGCTCTGCCGGATCGACGACAGGGCAGCGGTCTGGGCCCGCCGGTCGATGGTGGTGCGGATGCGCAGGCCGCGGGTGTTGATCTCGCCCTCGCTGATGCCGTGCGCCTCCAGATCCTGAATCACCTGGTGCACGATCAGAGCGGCTGGTCCAGTGGTACCCAGGGTGCTCGCCTTCGGGGGAGCCACTTTCGGGTAGGCCAGCCCGGCTGCCTGCTGCGCGGTGAGGTGCTTGGTGCTGACCATTCCGCGCACGACGTATCTCCAGCGCGCCTGCGCCTGGACCGGGTTGACGGCCGGGTCGTAATAGCTCGGTGCACGCAGCAGGGCGGCGAGCACCGCTCCCTCGGCGGTGCCCAGCTTGCCGATGTCCCTGTCGAAATATGTTTGCGCAGCGGCTTGGACGCCGTACGCACCCCGACCGAAGTAGACGGTGTTCAGGTAGAACTCGAAGATTTGGTCCTTGGAGTATTCGCGGCTGAGCTTTACCGCAATCGCGAGTTCCCTGAGCTTGCGGGACAGGGTTCTGGCGTCGCTGAGGTAGGCGTTCTTTGCGTATTGCTGGGTGATGCTCGAACCGCCCTGGGTGTCGCTACCGGACAGATCTGCCAGGGCCGCACGGATGGTGCCCCTGAGCGACACCCCGGGTTCCTTGTAGAAGCCGCGGTCCTCGGCGGCCAGGATGGCCCAGCGCACGGTCGCCGGCACCCTGTCGAGTCCCACGATCGTTCGGTTCGCGGTGCCTATCCGGGCCATCACCGAGCCGTCGGAATACAGAATTGTCGCCACCTGCGGCAGCGGCAGACTCTCCGGCCGAGGTACGTCGCTAAGCGTGTAGAACAACGTGACCGCAGTGATCATGCCCACTGTTGCGATGCCGACCAGCCACGTACCGGCCACGGCGAAAAAGCGCAGGATCCGCCTCGGGCGGCTCATTGCGCCCAGCCGCTTCTTCTTTGCCCGACGGCGCTTCGCCCGGCCGGCCAGCAGGCGCGCGACGGGCCCGCGATCGGCGGCCGGTCGGGCTTGCGTCGCCCGATCGAGGCGGCCCCGCCGCAGCTTTTCCCGCTCGGCCAAGAGCTCAGCCGTCCGCGGCGGTGAGCGAGGCGTCGTCGGGCCGGCCGAGGACGAAGGAGCGGATCAAGTGATTCCAGCCGCAGTCCGGGCAGACCTCCACGACGTAGACATCGAACTCGGTGTGCGCCGCCGCCAGCTGGGCCAGCTCGGCGGGTGACTTGGCCTGGCCGCTCTTCTTGCCCAATGCCGCGCCGAAGACATAGTGCACGTGCTGCAGGTGATGTCTGGCGCACACCGGGCACCCGACCGGACTGGGCGTGCCGTAGTGCTTGGCTGCGAGCAGCAGGTGGGGGTGCGCGTCACACGCCTCGGCCTGCGTCCTGCGCCCGGTTGCGACGTCGCCGAGCAGGGCCCGTCGCTGCAGGCCGTAGTCGATGACGTCGCGCTGGGCGCTCACGGTGGTGACGTTACTTGCCGAATCCGCCCGCGTGGTCAGTTATCGATTCTGTGCTCACCTGAAGATGACCAGCCGCGCAAGTCAGTGCACGTCGTGCGGCACGGCCCCGGACTCGGCGGGTGCAGGGGGCGCTGATAGCGACTGCTGCAGGATCTGCGCCACGTCGAGCACCTGGACGTGGTCCCGCGCGTCGCCCTCGGCCTGCTTCTGGGTGACGGCGTCGGACAGCATCACCATGCAGAACGGGCAGGCTGTCGAGATCAGGTCGGGGTCCAGGCCGAGGGCCTCCTCGGTCCGCTCGACGTTGATCCGCTTGCCGATCTTTTCCTCCATCCAGAAGCGGGCGCCGCCGGCACCGCAACAGAAACCACGAACCTTGCAGCGGTGCATCTCCTGCGACTTCAGTGCCGGGATCGCGGCGAGCACGTCGCGCGGCGGCGTGTAGACCTTGTTGTGCCGGCCCAGGTAGCACGGGTCGTGGTAGGTGACCTTCTTGTCGACCGGCTCGACGGGGGTCAGCCGTCCCTCCGCGACGAGGCGGGCGAGCAGCTGGGTGTGATGCACGACCTCGAAATGCCCACCCAGCTGGGGGTACTCGTTGGCCAGGGTGTTGAAGCAGTGCGGGCAGGTGGCCACGATCTTCAGCGGCTCGGCGCGGGTGATCGAGTTCAGTGTCTCGATGTTCTCCATGCCGAGCATCTGGAAGAGGAACTCGTTGCCGAGACGGCGGGCGGGGTCACCGGTGCACGTCTCGCCGGCGCCGAGCACGGCGAACTCGACGCCGGCCACGTGCAGTAGTTCCGCGAAGGCCCGCGTGACCTTCTTGGAACGGTCCTCCAGCGCGCCCGCGCAGCCGACCCAGAACAGGTACTCGACGTCGACCTCCAGCTTCGTGCCGGGGATCGCGCGGCGGACGCTGAAATCCAACGAGTCCAGCCATTCTTCGCGGCCCTTGTCGGGCAGACCCCACGGGTTGCCCTTGTTCTCGAGGTTGCGCAGCATCGCGCCGGCCTCGGACGGGAACGCCGACTCGATCAGCACCTGGTAGCGGCGCATGTCGATGATGTGATCGATGTGCTCGATGTCGACGGGGCACTGCTCGACGCAGGCGCCGCATGTGGTGCACGACCACAGCACGTCCGGGTCGATGACGCCGAAGGAGGCGGCATCGCCGACGAGCGGACGCTGTGCCTGGCCGGGGCCTGACCCCGTCAGCCGTGGGAAGCCGGCTTCCGGGACGTGATTGCTGTGCGACACCGCGTCCTCGGTAGCCGTCAGCGCTGGCGCATCCTGGCCGTGCTCGGGTGGCGAACTTTCCTCGGTGGGAACACTCTTGCCTCCGAGCAGGTAGGGCGCCTTCGCAAACAGATGATCGCGCAGATCCATGATGATCAACTTGGGTGACAGCGGCTTGTCGGTGTTCCATGCCGGGCACTGCGACTGGCAGCGGCCGCACTCGGTGCAGGTGGCGAAATCGAGATAGCCCTTCCAGCTGAAGTCCTCGATCTTGCCCCTGCCGAACACGGTGTCCTCGGACAAGTTCTCGGCATCCGCGAAGTCGATCGGCGCCCCGTCGGCGTCGGTGACCGGCAGTAGCGCCCCCAGAGCGTCGGGTAGTCGCTTCGTGGCGACGTTGAGCGGGGCAGTCGCGATGTGCAAGTGCTTGGAGTAGGTGACCAGGATCGTGAACCCGAAGATGACGGCCATCTGCGCGAGCAGGAACGACGTCTCAACGCCCTGGTTGTACGCGCCGGCGCCGAGCAGCTTGGCGACTGCGTAGGACGCGAACGGCGCCTTGGACTCGCCGAACGGGAAGTGCCCGGTGTTGTATTGCGCGCCGCGGTAGAGCAGCAGTGTCGCCACGACCAGGAAGATCATGCCGAGAATCACCCACGCCGGGCCGGTGTGCGAGCCGTAGAACCGACTCGCGCGCTGCCTGCGCGCGGGTGCGTCCCGCAGCCGGTTGATTGCGAACCACCCGATGCCCAGGAGGACAGCGACCGCGAAGAAGTCCTCGAGAAAGCCGAGCCACTGGCCGTGTCCGACGAGCGGGATCGCGAAGTCGCGGCTGATGACCAACGCCCCGAAAGCCTCGATGATCGTCAGACCCAGAACGATGAAGCCCCAGAACGTGAAGAAGTGCGCGAGGCCCGGTGCGCTCCACTTGAGCAGCTTGCGCTGCCCCAACACCTCGACGATCTGAGCCTGCAGACGCTCGTTCATGCCGTCGGTGCGACCAGGCGCCGGCCGACCCGAGCGGATCAGTTTCGTCAGCCAGAAAATCCGGCGACCCGCGACGGCTGCAGTCACGACGAGCATCAGCAGGGCGAGGGTCAGGCGCAGCGCCACGGTTCGTCTCCTCACGCGTCACGGGTCCGCCGGGTGAATCTGCTGAGACTATTCGGCATTACTCAGCAGTAACCAGCCGACCGGGTCCCTGTGGTGCGACCCACGCCATCCCCAGCGCGCTCCGAGTGCCTGGCGACTCTGGTCACGCTGTGACATCGATCGAGTCCGCCGCGGCCCCTGGGCTTCCCTTCGGCTGCAGATTGTGGAACCGTACCGCCCACTGGCAAGACACTGCTACGTGATGAAAGTGTTGAGGGACTCGGTGACGGCGATAGCCCAGACGACGTCGACACGGACGGTAGAGCGAGCCCTCGGCCTGCTCTCGGAAGTGTGCGCCGAAGGCTCCATCACGCTGTCCGAGTGCGCGCGTCGCACCCGATTGCCAGCCAGTACGGCATTGCGGCTGTTGCGAACGCTCGAAGGGGCGGGCTACGTCGCCCGCGAAACCGACGGAGCGTTCAGAGCCGGCGGCAAGCTGATCCAACTCGGCGCGGTAGCGCTCGGGCGTCAATCGTTAGTGGGCCTGGCCGAGCCTGGCATGCAGCGCATCGTCGCCGCGACCGGGGAGTCGTCCTACCTCGCCATCGCGGGCCCGGGCGAGACCGCAATCTACATAGCAATGATCGAAGGCACCCATGCGGTGCGGCACACCAGTTGGGTCGGCCGGTCGATCTCGCGCGCGGACCTGGCGGTCGGCCGCGCACTGCACGGTACGGCCGCCTCGGCAGGCTATTTCGCCGAACGAGACCGCCTCGAGCCGGATGTGACCGCGATCGTGGCGTCCATCCTTCGGCCGGGCGGCATCGCCGGGGCGTTGAGCGTTCTAGGCCCCACCTACCGCATCGACGACGACACGATGCGCGCGTACGGCGAGATCGTCAGCCGAGAAGCAACCGCGATCGCCGAGCAGCTCGGCGTGCCGCGCAGTACGCAGCTACGGAAAGAGGTGACCGGCGAGTGATCCGGTTCGAATCCGTGACCAAGAAGTTCCGGGACGGAACGATCGCGGTCGATCACCTCGACCTAGTCGCACCCTCCGGGCAGATCACCGTTCTGGTCGGGCCCTCCGGCTGCGGCAAGACGACCTCCCTGCGGATGATCAATCGGATGATCGACCCTTCGTCGGGGCGGATCTGGCTCGACGAGCGCGACACCTCGAAGGGCCGCCCTTCGCAGCTGCGTCGCGATATCGGCTACGTCATCCAACACGCTGGGCTGTTTCCGCACCGAACCGTCGTCGACAACGTCGCCACCGTGCCGCTGCTGCTGGGCGCCAGCCGTCGCGACGCGCGGGCGCACGCGTTGGAACTGCTCGAACGCGTGGGGTTACCCGTGCAGTTCGCCGACCGCTACCCCGCCCAGCTGTCCGGTGGCCAGCAGCAGCGCGTCGGCGTTGCGCGAGCCCTCGCGGCCGACCCGCCTGTGATGCTGATGGACGAGCCGTTCTCAGCTGTCGACCCGGTGGTGCGCGCGCAGCTGCAAGAGGAGTTCCTGCGCCTGCAGGGCGAGCTCGGCAAGACGATCGTGTTCGTCACCCATGACATCGACGAGGCGATCAAGCTCGGCGACCAGGTCGCGGTCATGCGCGTCGGCGGCACACTGGCCCAGCTCGCGACACCCGCCGAGTTGCTCTCGCGCCCGGCCGACGCGTTCGTGGCGGG
>JBHEMN010000088.1:0-5925 GCA_046262575.1 Jatrophihabitantaceae bacterium | reverse complement strand
CGTCCCGATGGCGGCGACGTCCTCCCGTAGCTTTGCGCTCCACCGCTCGGGTGAGCGCGCCAGTTGGGCGGCAACGAAGCCATCATGTTCGGCGTCGAGTGTCTTCAGCCGGGCAGCGGCATGCAGGCCGTACACGGTGTCGATGCGCAGACCGCACCTGCCCAGCAGGTGGGTCAGCTCGGCCGCGGTGAACTCATGGGTGTGGAAGGGGTTCATTGGTGCGTCGCGGCCGGGGGAGAACGTCAACCGGTTGGGGGTCGTGAGGATGAGCAGGCCGTCCGGACGCAGCACGCGCAGGCACTCCCCGAGGAACTCCGGGTGGTTCCACACGTGCTCGATCACCTGCAGGGTGGCGACCACGTCGATTGACGCTGACCGCACCGGTAGCGCGGCCAGATTCGCTCTCGCGAACAAGGCTTGGGGATAGCTGGCACGCGCGTGGGCGACGGTCAGCGCGTCGTAGTCGACGCCGAGCACGCGGTCGGCCGCCGATGCGAGCAGCGCGGTGCCGTACCCCTCGCCACACCCGACCTCGAGCAGTGCGCACCCTGCCACGTAAGGCACCGCGAACTCATAGGCGGCCAGGTGCCGCCGGAACCAGTAGTTCTCGGCCGGGATACCCGGCACGGTCCGCTCGCCGGTGAGGGACAAGGGGCCTAGTTCGTGGCCGATCACGGCGGCTGGGCTTGCCCGCGGGCATCCATCGCCGCCCGAGCCAGTGCGCGGGCCGCGTCGAGAGATCCCACCAGCGGGTGCAGCGCGAACGCCCGCAGGGCGGCTTGCACGGAGCCAGTGAGTGCCGCCTCGATCGCAGCCCGCTCGCAGCTCTTCACCAGACTCATCAGCCCTAATTGGTGCGTGGTGGGCTCACCGACCGGCAATGGCGTGGCTCCGCTGCGATCGACTCGGCAGGCGATTTCGATGACCGCGTCTGCTGGCAGTCCGGCCACCGCGGTGTCGTTGCGCACGTTCAGCACCAGCGTCGCAGGCGCCGCGCCCGTCAGGGCGCCCGCGAGTGCCACCGCGATCGTCTCGTACCCGCCCGCGGCCACGTCCTGCTCGTCCCGCTCACCCGCGCGCAGCTCGGCGAGATAACTGCGATTGCGTTCGTCGTTCGCCGCCGCCCAGAGCGCCCCCGCGTTGGCCGGGTCGACAGCAGCGGCCGCATAGAACACCTCCTGCTGCGTCAAGACGTGCTCGCCGCGGGTCCGTCCGGCGCTGCGCACTCCGTGCAGCGCCTCCTCCGCGGCGTAGTACCAGTAGAGGTACTCGTTCGGCAGCGCTCCCAACGCCTGAATCAGGTCGGCACCGAACAGCCTGCCTTCCTCGATCCGCTGCAGTAGGGCAGAGTCGACGAGCAGCCGCGGCAGTACGTCGGTGCCGTCGACGCGGAGGGCCCGCAGCCAGCCCAGGTGATTGAGGCCGAGATAGTCCACGGCAACCCGCTCGGTCAGGGTGCCCGGCGACAAACCCGGATCGACGCCGATCGCGGCGCAGGCCCGACGAATGAGGGCGATCGGGGAGTCGCACACCCCTATCACCCGCCCGCCCAGCGCCTCGGCCATGACCTCGGTGACGACGCCGGCGGGGTTGGTCATCGAAATCGTCCATGCGTGCGGCGCGAGGTCGGCCGTACGCATGGCGATGTGGCGCGCTACCGGCACGGCTCGCATGGCGTAGGACAACCCGCCCGCGCCCACCGTTTCCTGCCCCAGCACCCCGAGGTCCAGGGCAGTGCGTTCGTCGCGCACCCGGCCGGCCAACCCGCCCACCCGGATCGCGGAGAAGACCAGGTCGGCGCCGTCCAGGGCCGCGTCGAGCTCGGCCGTCGTCCGTACCGCGGGGCCGTCGCCGCGCAGGACAGCCGTCATGACGTCGAGCCGCGCGGGGCAGACGTCCTGCAGCACGATCTCGTCGACGTCCAGCCCGCTCGTGACGAGCGCGCGATGGAGCAGGGGCACCCGAAAGCCGCCCCCGCCCAATATGGCGACGCGCACTCGCCGGACTATATCGGCACATGTGGTTGACAACCTGAGCCAAGGCTGGTGCTGTGCGTACGCACATCGAACGCCGCTAGGGGGTGCGATGGCCGACTCCTTCGATCTGTTCCTGCAGGGAACGGTCTTCCTGGATGTCGTTCTCACCGGGCTCGACGCAATGCCGGCGCGTGGCACCGAGGTGCTGGCCGACGGCATGGGTTCGTGTCCCGGCGGCATCGCCAACCTCGCCATCGCCGCAAGTCGACTGGGCGTGCGGACGTCCCTAGCGGCAGCGTTCGGCGACGACGTGTACGGAGACTTTTGCTGGTCCACGCTGGCCGACCAGGAGGGGGTCGATCTCCAAGGCTCCCAGCGCTTTCCGGGGTGGCACTCGCCGGTGACGGTCTCGATGGTCGTTGACCGGGACCGGGCGATGGTGACGCATGCGCACCCCACGCCGATGCCGCTGAGCGAGATGATCGGTGCCCTACCGGCCGCCCGATTCGGTTTCGCCCATCTCGCCATCGAGCCTCAGGATTGGGTCGAACAGGCCGCAGATGCCGACATGCTGCTCTTCGCCGACACCGGCTGGGACCCCGTCGAACAATGGTCACCCGCCGTCCTTGACCAGCTGTCGCGGTTCCACGCCTTCCTTCCGAACAGCGTCGAGGCGATGGCTTACACGCACACCGACGACCCGCACGACGCGCTGCACGCGCTGGCCGACCGGGTGCCCGTGGCCGTGGTGACCTGTGGCGGACAGGGAGCGTTGGCCGTGGACTCCACGACGGGCGAGGAAGAGTGGGTGCCGTCCCTGCCGGTGCACGCGCACGATCCCACCGGCGCCGGTGACGTGTTCGCAGCTGCGTTCGTCCTGGGTACCCTGCACGGCTGGGCGCTGCGCCAACGGCTGGCGTTCGCGAACCTGTGCGCCGGGTTGTCGGTGCAGTACGTCGGCGGTTCGCTCGCCGCCCCAGGCTGGGGTGACATCATCGACTGGCTGGCGCGGGTGCGTTCGCGCGCGGCGGCCGGGTCCTCGACCGCGGCGGAGCACGCTGCGTCCTACGCCTTCCTCGATGACGTGCTCCCGACCTCCGGCCGGATTGCCGTGCGGCGTGCGCGCGCAACCATCGCGCGGGCGTCGGACGCCTGATCTCGCATGGGCGGCGAGACCGGGTCGCAGCGCAGCCCGGTCAGACCGGCGGCTGCGGGTCGTACTGGATCTCGCGCTTGACCGAGCGTGCCGCATCCTCGCAGTCCAACCGCACGACGAGGTGCAGCGCCATGTCGATGCCGGCCGACACGCCCGCCGCGGTGACGACCTCCCCGTCGTCGACGTAGCGATCGTCGGGCCGAGTCTCGATGGAGGAGTCCAGCCACGTCATGAGATCCAGGGAGTCGTAGTGGGTGGTCGCCGGCCGGTCCTTCAGCAGGCCCGCGGCGGCGAAGACTAGCGATCCGGTGCACACGCTGGTCATCAGCGTGCCGGCGTCGGCGAGGTCGCGCAGGCGTTCGTGCAGCGGCTCGTGTGGGGTGATAAGCGCGCGAGTGCCCTGGCCACCGGGCATGACCAGGACGTCGATCTTGCCGACGTCCTCCCAGGTCCGCTCGGGCAGCACGCGCAGGCCCTTCGCGGCCCGGATCGGGTCGAGCGTGGTTGCCACGGTCACGACCTCGACGTCAACTTGCGCCACTTTCTGGGCCCAGTGGGCGAGAACCTCCCAAGGACCAGCGAAGTCGAGTTCCTCCACCCCGTCGAACAGGACTATCGCGATGCGCACCCCGGCACGGTACCGGGCGGCGCAAGAGGCCGCCCGTCGGACCGCGAGACGACGGTCATATTGCTACTCGTCAGTAACTTAGGCAGAGTGCTGAGAGAATGACGCCTGGGCGCTGCGACGCGCGCCCGCGCGCTACCCGTGTGCACGAGCCGGCGGGAACCCGACTGAGAGGTCAGCGAACGCATGAACATCGTGGTGCTGGTCAAGCAGGTGCCCGACACCGAGGCCGAGCGCAAGCTCAACGCGGCGGACAACACCGTCGATCGGGGAGCTGTCGACCCGGTGATCAATTACATCGACGAGTTTGCGATCGAGGAGGGCCTGCGCCTCAAGGAGGCGCACGGGGGTGAGGTCACGATCCTGACCGTAGGCCCCGAACGCGCGACCGAGTCGATCCGCAAGGCACTGTCGATGGGCGCCGACAAGGCCGTCCACGTCTGCGACGAGGCGTTGCACGGCTCGGACGCGATCCAGACCGCGAAGGTCATCGCCAAGGCGCTCGGGACCATCGAGTGGGATGTCGCGATCGCCGGTTCCGAGGCCACCGATTCCCGAATGGCCATCGTTCCGGCGCTGGTGGCCGAGGCACTCGGGGTCGCCCAGCTCACCCTGGCCCGCAAGGTCACCGTCGACGGTTCGACGGTGACGATCGAGCGGGTAACCGACACCGGCTACGAGTCGGTACAAGGCTCGACGCCGGCCGTCATCAGCGTCGTGGAGAAGATCAACGATCCGCGCTACCCCTCGTTCAAGGGCATCATGGCCGCGAAGAGCAAGCCGGTCACCAGTCTCGGGCTGGGCGACCTGGGCATCGATTCCGGCGAAACGGGCCTGGCCAACGCGTGGACGCAGGTCGTGTCCTTCGAGAACGCACCGCCCCGCGCGGCCGGCCAGACCGTCAAGGACGACGGCAACGGCGGCGTGCAGATCGCCGACTACCTGGCGTCGAAGAAGCTGATCTGAGCGAGTTCCGGAGAAAGGGAGAGATAGCCATGGCAGAGGTTCTCGTTCTGGTCGACTCGACTGAGGGCACCGTCAAGAAGTCGACGCTCGAACTGCTCACCGCGGCGCGGTCGCTGGGCGAGCCCAGCGCGGTGGTCATCGGCGCGCCGGGCACGGCGGCCGCACTCAAGGATCAGCTCGCCGAATACGGCGCGGCCAAGGTCTACATCGCCGAGAGCGACGACATCGCGGGCTACCTGGTCGCCCCGACCGCGGAGGCCCTCGCTACCGTCGTCGAGCAGGCATCACCCGCAGCGGTACTGGTCTCCTCCTCACCCGAGGGTAAGGAGGTCGCGGCGCGGCTGGCGTTCAAAATCAGCAGTGGCGTGCTCACCGACGCGGTCGACCTCGACGCCGACGGGGTCACCCAGAGCATCTTCGGCGGCGGTATCACCGTTCGGGCCAAGGTCACTTCGGGGGTTCCGGTGATCACGTTGCGGCCGAACTCGTTCGCGCCCGCAGCCGCCCCCGGCACGGCCGAGGAGGTCACCGTCTCCGTGATGCTCTCTGACGCCGCCAAGGCCGCCAAGATCAACGAACGCGTGGTCGAGGAGAAGGGCTCGCGCCCGCAGCTCTCCGACGCCTCCGTGGTCGTATCGGGCGGTCGCGGCATCGGAAAGGCCGAGAATTTCTCGATCATCGAGGACCTAGCCGACACCCTCGGCGCGGCCGTGGGTGCCTCGCGGGCAGTCGTCGACGCCGGCTGGGTGGGTCACCAGCTGCAGGTGGGCCAGACCGGGGTGACGGTTTCGCCGCAGCTCTACATCGCGGTCGGGATCTCCGGAGCCATTCAGCACCGGGCCGGCATGCAGACGTCGAAGACGATCGTCGCCATCAACAAGGACGCCGAGGCGCCGATCTTCGAACTTGCCGACTACGGGGTCGTGGGTGATCTGTTCACCGTCGCGCCGCAGCTGGCCGAGGAGATCAAGAAGCGGCAAGCCTGAGTTGTACGGGTGCTCACCCGGACGCTGCCGGGGAGAGGTCCGGTTGACCTGAAGTCCGCTTCAGGTTGCATGCTGGATCGATGGCAGTCGACATGGAGCCCCTGCGCGTGACGTCGCCCGGCTCGATCTTTGCCGGTCCGCTGCGCACAACCAGCAGTGGCATCTTGATCCTGATCACGCTGGTCGCTTTCGAGGCGATGGCCGTGGCGGCCGCGC
>JBHEMN010000087.1:0-14136 GCA_046262575.1 Jatrophihabitantaceae bacterium | reverse complement strand
GCACACCGTCGAGCTCGGCGGCGATGTCGTCGAGCTGGTCCAGGTAGGCGCCGATCACGAGGACCTGGTCGTCGGGGTGCTGCTCGACGATGGTGCGAATGACCGGCAGCTTGGTGCGGGCGGTGGCGGCAAGCTTGTAGCGGTCCTCGGGTTCGGCGGTGGCGTAGGCCATCCGCTCGGCGTCGGTGAGCGTCACCCGCACCTCGGTGCAGTCGGCCGGCGCGATCCAGCCCTGGTTCTCGATGTCCTTCCACGGCGCGTCATACCGCTTCGGCCCGATGAGCGAGAACACGTCACCCTCGCGGCCGTCCTCGCGGATCAGCGTGGCCGTCAGCCCCAGTCGCCGACGCGACTGCAGGTCAGCGGTCAGCCGGAAGATCGGCGCGGGCAGCAAGTGCACCTCGTCGTAGATGATCAAGCCCCAGTCGCGGGAGTCGAACAGCTCCAGGTGGCGGTACTCACCCTTTCGCCGGGTGGTCATGATCTGGTACGTCGCGATGGTGACGGGACGGATCTCCTTGCGTTCGCCGCTGTACTCGCCGATCTCCTCATCGGTCAGGCTGGTGCGCGCAATCAGCTCCCGCTTCCACTGGCGGCCGGCGACGGTGTTCGTGACGAGGATGAGCGTGGTGGCCTTTGCCTGGGCCATGGCCGCTGCTCCGACGAGCGTCTTGCCCGCGCCGCACGGCAGCACCACGACGCCGGAACCGCCGGCCCAGAACATGTCCACCGCCTGCTGTTGGTAGGTGCGCATGTGCCAGTCGTCCAGTTTGAGCTCGATCGGGTGGGCCTCGCCGTTGACGTAGCCGGCGAGGTCCTCGGCGGGCCAGCCGACCTTGAGCAGGGCCTGCTTGAGCCGACCCCGCTCGGAGGGGTGCACCAGCACCATGTCGGTCTCGATGCGCTCGCCCAGCATCGGCGCGATCTTCTTCTGCCGCAGGATTTCCTCGAGCACGGCACGGTCGAGGCTGACCAACACCAGGCCGTGTACGGGGTGTTTGACCAGCTGCAGCCGGCCATAGCGGTCCATGGTGTCGGCGACGTCGACGAGCAGCCCATGAGGCACCGCGTAGCGGCTGAACCGCACCAGAGCGTCGACGACCTGCTCGGCGTCGTGCCCCGCGGCGCGCGCATTCCACAGCCCGAGCGGGGTCAGCCGATAGGTGTGCACGTGCTCCGGCGAGCGCTCCAGCTCGGCGAAGGGCGCGATCGCGGCCCGCGCCTCTGGAGCCTGCGGGTGTTCGACTTCGAGTAACAGCGTCTTGTCGGACTGGACGATCAACGGTCCGTGGGTCACGTGGCTCCCGGGGTCGGCTAGGGGTAACAAGCCATTGTCGCAAACGAGGTCGCGGCTTTGTAGCCTGAACCGGTGGCCAGCCCGAAGAGTACGGACGTGGGCACGGCACGCCGCGCCTCGGCTGGGTACCTGGCGGCCGAGACGGTGGCGCGGCTGTCCGAGCTGACGCTGTTCGCCACCCTGGGCGTCGTGGGCTGGCGCCTGGGCGGCAATGGGCTGATGGGCGTCGCCGTGGCCGGCCTGTGCCCTTCGCTGGCGGTGCTGATCTGGTCGCTGTGGCTGGCACCTGGAGCGGCCCACCGGCTGAGCGATCCGGGGAGGCTGATCACGCAGATCGGGCTGTTCCTCGCCGCCGCGTTGCTCGGTGCGCTCAGCGGCCTGCTGGTGTGGGGGGTCGCCCTTGCCGGTGTGGGCATCAGCGCATCTGTCGCACGGCGCCTGCTCGACATCCGTCCCCACCGCTGACAACGCACCGCGCGACGGCGGACGGGGCGGGTTGCCTCCGGGGGGTCTTGCTCAGGGGTTTTGCCTCAGGCGGGGTCGTCTTCGTCGCCGAAGTCTGCGTCGTGAACCACACTGACGGCCGTGAGGCGGTGCAGCGGGAATGACTGCAGGCGCTGCCGCGCCGTTTCGTGTCCGCGCACGAAGCCGCCGGCGAGGGATATGGGCAGGATCGTGTGCCGCGACGTGGTGCCGTCTGGGTCGACGACGCCCAACAGCACCCGTTGCCCGTCGCGGATGGCCTGGCGGAGCAGGGCCATGGTTGCGGCCGACGTCACTCCGGCAACCTGCTGGGTCGGCGCGATGCGCCGGCTCAAGGCGGTGAGGGCTTCACCTGAGCGGATCCGCCGCACGACTTCGGTGAGTTGTGCCCGCGACTCGCCGGTCGTGCGCGCCCTAAACGAGCGCGGGGCCGGCCGGGCCGCGGCGCGTCGCGCGGCAGCACCGAGGGTGATCACCTCGCCGTTGGGCGCCTCGGCGGCGGGCGCGTATCCAGCCTCCCGAAGCACCTCCAGCACCCGGGTGACCGACGCGGTGGCGATCACGATGGTCGGCGCGATCCGGCGCAACTGCAGCGAACCGACGTCGCGATCGGTGAGCACGCGCGACAGCAGCGCCTCGTCGTCGCAACGCAGGTATGCGGCGGCGGTGCCGGCCCGCAGCACGCCGTGGCGTCGCGCGACGTCGTCGATCAGGTAGCTCAGCGCCTGGGGCACCGGGGTGCGGGACCGTTCGGAGACCAGCGCGTTGATGTCGGCGCCACTGCGCCCGGCATCCAACGCTCGGCGGACCGACGCTTCGGTAACGCGGTACACGCTCGCGCCGCCCGAGGACTCGAGTTCGGCGGCCAGCGCGAGCTCTGAGGCGAGGGCCGCGGTGGGCGGGCCAGGGACGACGATCGTCAGATCGGGCTGCACCAGGAAGTAGTCGACGGGCGCCGGCAGCGCATTGGCCAGAGCGTGTTCGGCCGCTGCGCGCGAGCCGGCGAGCAGCGTGCGGCTGTAGCCGGTCAGCCCCCCGGCCGCGGTAACTCCCAGCATGTCGGCCTCCGCCAGGATCGCCTCGGCGAATGGACGCAAAGCGGCGGCGCGACGCGGCGAGGCCCAGGTCAGCCGGGCCAGGACGTCCGCACGGGCAGCCGGCGCAGCGCCAGGGCTCAGTGTGGTGAGAACGTCCAGCACGCGAGCCCGCAGCACGGGAACCGTGCCGCGTTCGGCGTCGGGCCCGAGGGCACTGATGAGGCGGTCGCGGTCGTCGCGCTGGCTGACCAGGCTGGGCTGGCGGGCCATGGCGAGCCATGCTGCGGCGAGGGCACTCCAGCGTTGCGCCGGGTCGTGACGCCGCCAACTGTCGAAGTCCACGGTGGGGAGGTAGACCGGATCGGGTGCGCTGGACATGCCGATGAGCCCGGCCGCATAGGCGGTTTCGGCGAGCAGGGCGGCAACCGGCTCGTCGACGCCCAGGTCGTTCGCCGTCCGGCGCAGCTCGCGGATGCCGACGCCACCTGCGCGCAGGGCAGACGGTGGCCGGCTCGCCCACGCGTCGGCGAGCGATTCGACGAGCCGGACGGTGTCGAGCACCGCGGTGGTGCCCATGCGATCGAGGGCGACGGGATCTCGCTGGACGGTTTCGATCACCGGCGGTAGCAGGCTGACGTCTCCGAGCGCCGTGCCGCGCAAGGCGATACCGACCTCACGCGGCAGCTCGACCGTCTGGGCGTCGACTGGCACGAGCAGTCCTCGCGAGATGAGCCGGTGCGGGGGTGCCAGATCTGGCCTGGTCGCCGGCAACTGCGCATTCCGGACACCGCCATTGGGCGGTCCGGCGCCGAGACGATCGAGCAGCTCCCGTTCGGCGGAGTCACTTCGCGCGATCAGCTCGGCGACCTGGTGCGGCGACCCGAGGACATCAGCCACCGCGTCGCCGGCCCGAGGTTGCGCAGCAGGCGGCAGCCCCAAGGCCCGCAGCACCGGAGCGAGCTGCAGATCGGAGACCTGGCGAAGTAGAGCGTGCGCGGGGCGTCCCAACCCGGCCGGGTAGGGTCCGACCGCCTCGGCGACGCTGGACACGAGGTGCGGCGCGGCGCCGTCGCCCCAGACGAGACCGAGGTCGAACAGTTCGCCTACCCCGCGCTTGAGGTCGGCGACCGTGACCCCGTCGCCGAGCAGGTTGCCGGCCCCGGCGAGTGGCGCGACGTCCCCCACTGCGCACAGCACCAGCGCCTCGAGGACCCGCAGGACAAAGGCGTCCAAGCCGTCGACGGCCCGCTGCACCGACGTGCGCACGCTGAGCCGACTGGCGAGCATGGCCAGGTCCGCCGGAGCGGGCAGCGCGAGGTCCGGGCGGCGGTGCAGGAGGTCGGCGAGCTGGGCGTCGCTGCGCCCTCGCAGCCACTCGGTCAGGGTGGGCGGCCGGCGTGATCGGTGGTCCCCCATGGGCGGGACAGCGGGCGGCGGAGCAGTGGACATGACGAGCGGGGGTTGCCCCTTAACGACCCTCGGCCAGATGGGGACGATCGGCTGGGGAAGGGTGGGTGTATCGCAGGCGTGCGAGCGGCAGTGGGAATTCGATCTCCGGGCCGAACGGCGACAGCGACCCGGCCATGTCGGAGGCGAGTTCGGAGACGTGGAAGTCGCCGACCCGAGTCGCAGCGGGGTCGCGGTGCTCCGGGAGTCCGGGCGCAGTGCTGGCCATTGGTGCCCTCTCGATGTGCAGGACGCGGACTAACCAGTTTGCCATGCCCATAGTCTGGGCGCGTGATCACGTCGCCGGCCCGGCTGGAGTCGGTCAACCTCGCCCGCAGTTGCCTGCGCAGGCTCACGTCAGCGCTCGGCGCTGGCTGGCTGCGGCGACCTAGCCTGCGGAGAACTCACCGGTCCAGGTGATACGAGGTGTGATTCCGGGCCGCGGACCAGTAGCCTGTAGGCAGAAGGCACCGCGAGCCTGCGGTGCCTTCATTGCGTCAGATCTGGCGCTCGACCACGTACCCGAGGAGTCCCCGGTGCCTACCGGCAAGGTGAAGTTCTTCAGCGCGGAAAAGGGCTTCGGCTTCCTGTCCTACGAGGAGGGCGAGGACGTCTTCGTACACCGCGACGCGCTGCCCGACGGGGTCACCGAGCTCAAGCCGGGTCAGCGCGTCGAGTTCGGCGTCGTGTCCGGCCGCAAGGGCAACCAGGCCATGCAGGTGCGCCTGCTGGACCCAGTGCCCTCGGTGGTGCGCGCCCAGCGCAAGCCGGCCGACGAGATGGCGCCCCTGGTCGAGGATCTGATCAAGCTGCTCGACAGCGTGTCCAATTCACTGCGGCGCGGGCGTTATCCGGAAAAGGTCGAGGCCGGCCGGGTCGCCGGACTGCTGCGCGCGTTCGCCGATCACCTGGACGCCTGACTTCTCTGCCGCAGGCGACTCCTCGCGCGAGCGATCATCGCAGCCTTGGGCGGGTCGGCGTCAGGCCCGCTCGGTGAGCGCGGTCCAGTAACTCTTCGGCCGCCGCGTAGCCCTCTTCGCCCAGGTCTCGGGTGAACGCGTTGACGTAGAGGTCGATGTGTTGCTGTTGCACGGTTGGCGACATCTCATCAGCATGCTCGGCGACGTAGGCCGCTGACGCCGCCGGATGCGCCCACGCGTACTCGACGGAGGCCTGGATGGTGCTGGTGATCGTGGCTGCTTCGAGGCCACGCCTGGCCAGAATCGCACCGAGCGGGATGGGCAGACCGGTATCTGCCTGCCACCACTTGCCCAGGTCGGCGAGCGCCGTCAAACCGTAATCGGGGTAGGTGAAGCGAGCCTCGTGGATGACCAGGCCGGCGTCGTAGGTCCCGGCACGCACCGCGGGCATGATCGAGGCGAACGGCACGACGTCGATGCCGGCCGGGCGCTGGCCGGCAGCCCAGAGCCGCATCAGCAGGTAGGCCGTGGAGCGCTTGCTCGGGACGGCCACGGTTGCGCCGTCCAGGTCGGGCAGGACGCCGCGGGTGAGGACGAGCGGGCCGCAACCCCGACCGACGGCGCCTCCGCTGGGCAGCAACACGTAGCGGTCGAGAAGCCAGGGCAACGCGCCGTAGGACACCTTGACCACGTCGAACCTGCCGTGCTGCGCCGCCGTATTCGTGACGTCCACGTCGGCGAAGGTGACCTCGACCTCCGGCGCGCCATCGATCAGTCCGTGCGTCCAGGCATGGAACACGAAGGTGTCGTTTGGGCACGGCGAGAACGTCAGCTTCACCGGATCTCCAGCGGCGCGACCGTGATCGCGGCAAGCGCACGTCCGAGCGCGGCGAGCGCTTCTGGGATTCGCCAGGTATCGCGGTTGCGGGGACCGACGGGGTTGCTGATCGCGCGCACCTCGGCGAACGGCACGCCGTGCAGCGTCGCGGCCGCAGCGATCCCTGCGCCTTCCATGCCCTCGGCCACCGCGTGGGGGTACCGGCCCCGCAGGCCATGGGCAGTCGCGGTGGTTCCGGTGACGGTCGCAACGGTGAGGATCGTGCCCAAGTGCCCACCGGCGCGGTCGGTGAGTTCGATGGCGAGCTGGGGGGCGACCTCATAGTGGTCGGTGCCGAAGCCGAGCGAGGACAGCTGGACGAACCCGGCGTCGGTCTCGGCGCCGAGGTCGGCGAACGCGATCGTCGAGGCGACTGCGATCGCGCCGACGCCGACAGGCTCGAAGCCGCCGCCGATGCCCGCGCCGATGACGAGTTCGTAGTCGCCGGTGGCGAGCGCGGCCGAGGCGGCCGCAGCCGATGCGACGGGCCCCACCCCGCCGAGCAGCACGGTGATCCCCCCCGGTCGGGCAGCCGCCTGCGCTCCCACGGCGAACGAGGTGGCCTGATCGGGTAGGGCAGCCAGGATCGCAGCGCGCTCGGCCGCGACCGAGGTAACGACGAGCAGGCTCACGGCTGGGTCAAGCTCCTAGACCTCCTCGGGCGCACGGGGATCGCGCTGGGCCACGCTACCGGGGCGCACCGGCCACTCGCGGGCAGCGGCGCTGCGGGTTATCACCCGGTAGCGCAGTATGACTACGGCCGCCACCGCACTGACGACCACGCCCGCCACCCAGAACCCGATTGATCCGCCATGGTTGGAAGGCAGCACCACGCCGACCCCAGCACCCACCACCCAGGCCAGCTGCAGGAACGTCTCGGACCGGGCAAATGCGCTGGAGCGCAGTGTCTCGACGACGTCGCGCTGGATGAGAGCGTCCAGCGCGATCTTCGACAAGGCGTTGGCGACCGCGCTGACAAGCATGCCGGTCACTGCGAGGCTCAGGTTGAACAGCAGGCCGACGAGCAGGCAGCTGCCGCCGGCCACGGCTACGGAGGCGATGATGACGATGTCGGGCCGGTGCACCTTCAGCTTCGAGCCGATCGCGGTACCGAGGAAGTTCCCCCCACCGGCTGCGCCCACTATCGCGCCGAGCTCGAGAGCCGCTTGTAGCCCGTGCGCAGTCGTCTCGATGTAGAACGCCAGGAAGATCGTCAGCAGGCCGGACAGGAACCGCAGCACCGACTCACCCTGCAGCGCGATGACCAGGTGGTCGGCGAAGCCGCGCTTGGCCCACACCTGCAGGCGCGCCAGCGGCGGTACCGGCCGCTGGCCGGCCGGCCGGGGCGGTTCCTGCGGATGGCGCGGTGCGTCGACGGACGAGTCGACCTGGGGTGGCAACTGGAAGGCGAAGAATGCGCACACCCCGAACGCGACCGCGGTCAGGGTGAGGCCCAGGCTGTAGGAACCGCTGAGCTTGATGACAACCCCGATGAAGCCGCCCGCGACGAGTGTCGAGCCCAGGCCGAAGATCGACAGGCGAGCGTTGGCCTCGGTCAGGCTCAGCCCGGGCGGAACGAGGCGGGGGGCGGCCGCGGCTCGCACGACCCCGTATGCCTTCGAAAGGACGAGCGACCCGAGCGCGCACGGGTACAAAACGAACAAGTCACTCGGATGGCTGGCCATGATCAAGGCCAGCACGCCCCGCCCGATGGCCGTGCCTGCCATCGTCCAACGCCTGCCGTGCTGCAGGCGGTCGAGCGCCGGGCCGATCACCGGAGCCACGACGGCGAACGGTGCCATGGTGATCAGCAGGTAGAGCAAGATGTTGCCGCGCTGAGCATGCGTGGACGCGCCGAAGAAGACGGTGCCTGCCAGCGCGACGGTGATCATCGCGTCGGTGCCGTAGCTGAGCACCTGGTTCCAGATCAGCGCTGTCAGTCCGGACTCGTTGGCACCGTCCGCTTTGCTCGCGCTGATGACCTTGCGCGTGACCAGGCGGGCGGCGCGGTTGGTCTGAGTGAAGGCAGCGCGGGTGATGGCGACGGCGGGGGTGGCCGGGCCTTTCTCCGGTTGCTGCCGGCCGGGCTGGACGTGGTGATACGTCGGGTTGCCATAGGGGTCCGGCCCGGGTGCTACGTACTGCGGGGGGCCGTACGGCGGCGGTTGCGGGGGGCCGTACGGCGGCGGTTGCTGCGGGGGACGCGGCGCGTGGCTGGTGTGCCCAGAGCGCGAGAACCGCTTGCGCGGTGCATCGTCGCGTTGCTTGGCCACGGTCCCATCCTGCCCCACGCGGGCGAGGCAGAAGCTGCGGACGCGCACCCGGTGGGCGGTGCCGCCGCTGCCCCGCCGTCACCGCCGCGACGCCGGTCACGCTCATCGGCCACAATGAGTGGGTGACCCCCACGACGCAGCCCACCGACACCGCCATCGCGCCGGCCTCGACCGCAGCACCGGACGCCATCCTGGCGCCGGCCTCGACCGCAGCACCGGACGCGGTCCTGGCTGCGGCCGTGGAGCGGGCCCGTGTCGCCGCGCTCGAGGTGGGTGGGCCGTCCGTCGGTGATCATCTGGCCGCGGTGGCCGGGGGGGGCCGCATCGTGACCCACGCGTTCTCGGCCACCCTGCGCGGTTACGCCGGCTGGTACTGGGCGGTGACGCTTGCGCGCGCGCCACGGACCAAGCTCGCGACCGTCGACGAGGTCGTGCTACTGCCGGGGGCGCAGGCGTTGCTCGCCCCAGCCTGGGTGCCGTGGGAGGAGCGGCTGCGCCCCGGCGACTTGAGCCCGGGCGACCTACTGCCCAGCGGCACCGACGATCCGCGGCTCGTCCCGGGCTACGTCGAGTCAGACGATCCAGCCGTCGAGACGGTGGCGTTCGAGCTGGGTCTGGGCCGGGTGCGCGTGATGTCGCGCGACGGGCGCCTGGATACTGCGCAGCGGTGGTACGACGGGGCCGGCGGCCCGGCCGCCCCGATGGCCAGGCAAGCCCCGGCGCACTGCGGCACCTGCGGCTTCCTGCTGCCGCTGGCCGGATCCCTTCAGGCCGGCTTCGGCGTGTGCGGCAATGAGATCAGCGCGACGGACGGGCGGGTGGTCAGTGTCGAGTACGGGTGCGGCGCCCATTCCGAGGCGGCGGTAGTGGTGCCGTCGCTGGCCGAGCTCACCGGCGACGTCTTCGACGACGGCGACGAGGTCACTGCCCACTAGGTCCGCGACTGCTGAGCGCCTAGATCGTGCGGCCCTCGCCGCGGTGCCTGCGCATGATCGAATAACCGATGACGCCGAGAATGGCACCGGCCAGGCAGGTCCACAGCCAGACTCGGTGATCGTGGCGGCCCAGCCAGCCGTAGAACGGCAGCAGGACGAGGAACCCCGTGAAGAACAGCGCTGTACCGACCGCGGTAATCCGCCGGGTGTTGATCTGGACAGCTGGGGGCTGCACGAGTTCCCGCTTGTCGGCCATGCTGCGCAGCGTACGTCGCCTCCCCGGCTAGGAGCGCCATGACCGATCAACTGCGCGGGCTGTCCGTGCTGCGGTGCCGGGCCGTCCGCGCTGGGCTGGGCCCCGGCCCAGAGCCGGAGCAGGTGCTGCGCCGGGCCGCGGGTATGGACGGCCTGGTCTGCGTGCGCGGTGCGTGGGCCGGCGGGGGCGCCCTGCTCGCCGCCGAGCCCATGCTCGTCCTCCCCGCCGACGCGGACCACGTCGCGGCGCTCGGTGTGCAGCCCCAGGTCGAGGCGGACAGTGAGATAGTCGGCGGCGGCTGGTTCGGCTGGCTGGGCTACGACGGCCCGTCCCGGCTGGCCTTCTATGACCACCTGCTGCGCTACGACGGCGCCGGGATGTGGACCTTCGAGGCGCTGTGGAGCGCTGAACGCGACGCCCTGCTGCAGGCCCGGCGGGAGGAGCTGGCCGACCTGCTCGCCGGACCCGACGCCGCGCCGGCGTGGCAGACCGGCGAATTCGGCGGGGCGTCCCGCCTCGATCACCTGCGCGCGGTGGAGCAAGCCGTCGAACTCGTGCGGGCCGGTGAGATCTACCAGGTCAACGTCTGCACCCGGTTCGGCGCGACGTTCGCCGGCAGCCCGGCCGCACTCTTCGCCGACGCGGCGGCGGCACTCCAGCCCGCGTTCGGCGCCTTCGTCGAGGCGGGCGACCGTGCCGTCGCGAGCCTGAGCCCCGAACTGTTCCTGAGGCGTCGCGGGCGTCGCGTGCTGACGTCGCCGATCAAGGGCACCTGGCCCCGTCCCGGCGGCGACACCGGCTCAGGGGCCCGCGCGCTGCGGGCTTCGGCAAAGGACACGGCCGAGAACGTCATGATCGTCGACCTGATGCGCAACGATCTCGGCCGGGTGTGCCAAACCGGCAGTGTGCGCGCGGCGTCGCTGCTCGATGTCCAACCGCATCCTGGGGTGTGGCACCTGATTTCGACGGTGTCCGGGCGGCTGCGTCAGGATGTGGGCGACGACGAGTTGATACGGGCCGCATTCCCGCCGGGCTCGGTCACCGGGGCGCCGAAGCTGCGGGCGCTCGAGGCGATCGCTGCCCTCGAGAACGCCCAGCGCGGCGCCTACACGGGCGCGATCGGCTTTGCCAGCCCGTCCTGGGGTCTGGAGTTCAGCGTCGCGATCCGGACCTTCGAAATCGGGGGAGGACGCGTCGAGCTCGGGGTTGGTGGCGGGGTGACCGCCGACAGCGTGCCGATGCTGGAATGGAGCGAATGCCTGCACAAGGCGGCGCCACTTCTGGGAGCGCTGGGCGCTGCGGCGGCCCTCGCCGCGCCGACAGCGGCGGCGACACCTGCGCAGCTGGCCGGCGGTCTGCTCGAGACGATTCTGGCGATCGACGGCGTCCCGTTGCGGCTGGCCGATCATCTGGCGCGCCTGGACCGGTCCAGTCGTGAGCTGTACGGGTCAGGCGTACCGGCCGATCTAAGCGCCCGGGTAAGCAGAGCCATCGGGGCATCGGGCCGGTGGGTCGTGCGGGTGGTGCTCACCGGGTCCGGCCAAGCGAGCGTGGCCGCGGCGCCCACGCCGCCGCCGCGCACAGCTTCGATGGCACGTGTCGTACGCGGCCGGCGCGGGCTGTGGCGGCACAAGTGGGCCGAGCGGAGTTATCTGGCGGAGGCGGAGGCGGCTGAGACGGCCGATGTGGTGCCGCTGTTCGTGACCGACGACTGCACGGTGCTGGAGACCAGTCGCGGCAACGTGTTTCTCATCGCCGCGGACGGCACGCTGGTGACCTCCCCGTTGGGGGACGACGTGCTGCCGGGGGTTACCCGCCGCGCGTTGCTCGACCTGGCCCGCGACACCCACCGGCCCACCGATCTGCGACCGTTCACGATCGGCGAACTGACTCGCAGCGCGGCGTTCTGGACGAGCAGCCTCAGCGGTGCCGTCGCGATCCATGTCCTCGACGGGAGCGAGCTGCCGCGCCGCGACGAGGAGATCGCCGGCCTCGCCGTGCTGCTGCGGGATCCGGCGCGCAGGTGAGGAATCCGGGTACGGCACAGATGTCATTGGAGATCGTCGAGTGATGTCTGTGGCGGAGTCTACGGTTCGTTAGATACACTAACTATTGTGACGACAGCGACGAGGACGACGATCGCGGAGCTTGCCGCGCATCTTCGCCCGTCACTCCTGCGACTGACGCGCGTCATCCGCAATCAGCGCGTCGACATGTCCATCACCCTCACCGGACTGTCGGCGATGGGAACGCTGCGCAAGAGCGGCCCGATGAGCGCCGGTGAACTCGCTTCCTGCGAACGCGTCCAGCCTCCGTCGATGAGCAAGGTCCTCGCCATGCTGGAGGTTCGCGGTCTCGTTCGGCGCGACTCGCATCCCGGCGACCGTCGCCAGGCGATCATCGCGATCACCGACGCGGGCATCGCCCTGCTCGACTCCGAACGCCGCTCCCGCGACGCGTGGCTCTCGCAGCGCTTGGCTCAGCTGACGCCCGAGGAACGTGCCCTGCTCCGCAACGTCGTCCCGGTGCTCGACAAGCTGGCAGCACTGTGACCGCGGCCGCGACCACGAGGTCGCCGGCCGCCCACCCCGCCCCAGCGCACACCCCGGTCCAGGGTGGGATGTTCCGCTCGCTCAAGGTCCGCAACTATCGCCTGTACGCCGGTGGACAGCTGGTCTCGCTCACGGGCACCTGGATGCAGCGAGTCGCGCAGGACTGGCTCGTCCTCCAGCTCACCAACTCCGGCACCGCGCTCGGCGTCGTCACCGCGTTGCAGTTCGGGCCGTCGCTGGTGCTGGGGCTCTGGGGCGGGATGCTCGCCGACCGCGGTGACAAACGCAAGCTGCTGTTGGCCACCCAGACCGGGCTGGCGATCGTCGCGCTGGTGCTTGGCCTACTCGACGTGGGTGGGGTCGTGCGGTACTGGCACGTCCTGGTCCTGGCCACCGCGCTCGGCATCATTTCGGCGATCGACGCGCCGGTGCGCCAGTCGTTCGTGATCGAGATGGTCGGCCGGGACGAGCTCGCGAACGCCGTCGCCATCAACTCGACGATCTTCAACGCCGGCCGCGTCCTCGGCCCGGTCATCGCCGGTGTGATGATCAGCGGGGTCGGCACCGGTTCGGTGTTTCTCGTCAACGCCCTGTCCAGCGTGGGCGTCCTTGTCGCGCTGAGCCGGATGCGCACCACCGAGTTGCGCCCGTCGCCACAGGTGGAACGCGCGCGGGGTCAATTGCGGGAGGGTTTGCGTTACGTGCGCGGGCGCGCGGACCTGGTACTCACGATGGTCCTGGTGTGCGTCATCGGCACGTTCGGGTTGAACTTCCAGCTCACCACCGCGCTGATGGCCAAGCAGGTGTTCCACCACTCGGCCTCCGGCTACGGCCTGCTCTCCGCGGCGCTGGCCGTCGGTGCTTGCGTCGGCGCCGTGCTGGCGATGCGGCGCAGGCGCCGCCCGACGCAGCTGTTCCTGCTCGGCACCGCCGTCGGGTTCGCCGTCCTCGAGATCGGCGCGGGCTCGATGCCGGGGTTCGGATCGACGGCCCTGCTTCTGGTGCCGACCGGTGTGGTCATGCTGACGTTCACCACCGCCGCGAGTGCGTCGGTGCAGTTGGGTGTCGAGGCAACGATGCGGGGCCGCGTCGTAGCCCTGTACTGGGTCTGCTTCATGGGCGGGACGCCGTTCGGGGCGCCGATAGTCGGTTGGGTAGCCGGCGCGTTCGGCCCGCGGTGGGGCCTGGTCGGCGGTGGACTGATCTGCCTGCTCGCGGCGCTGAGTCTCGGTGCGGCGATCGCGCGCCGCAGAGGCTTGCGCCCGGGCGAGCTGTCCACGCGGCTGGTCGCGGGCATCCACCCCTGAGCGCAGGTGCGACCGCCAGACTGGGTGCGTGCACGTCATCGAGGTGGCCGACCCCGCCGACCCACGGCTGGACGACTTTCGCGACCTCAACGATGCCGACGTGCGCCCGGACCGTCGCGGCGTGGTGATCGCCGAGGGCGCCAATGTCGTCGAACGGCTCGCCGGCTCGCCCTATCCGGTGCGGGCGGTGATAGGTGTGCGGTCGCGAATCGACGCGCTGCGCCCAGCGCTGGTCGGGCTCGAGGTGCCGGGCTATCTCGTCGACAAGTGGGTGCTGTCCGACGTCGCCGGCTTCCGGGTTACCCGTGGCGTCCTGGCCTCCGCTACCCGGCTTGCCCCGCCGGAGCTCGGGACACTGCTCAGTCGTTCCCGCCGGGTCGCCGTGCTCGAGGCGCTCAACGACTTCGAGAACCTTGGCGCGCTGTTCCGCAACGCGGCAGCGTTCGGCGTGGACGCGGTACTGCTCGACCCGCGCTGCGCTGACCCGCTGTATCGCCGCAGCGTGCGGGTGTCGATGGGGCATGTGCTGCGGGTGCCGTTCTCGGTCCTGCCGGGGCCTTGGCCGCAGTCCCTCGACCTCCTGCGCGAGCATGGATTCGCGTTGCTGGCCCTGTCGCCCGCCGCCGATGCGGTGCCGTTGCGTGCGGTCCGGTCGCCTGCGCGCTGGGCCGTGCTGCTGGGTGCCGAAGGGCCGGGCCTCACCGCGGCCGCCATGGCGGGTGCCGACATGCGTGTGCGCATCCCGATGGCCGA
>JBHEMN010000086.1:0-5231 GCA_046262575.1 Jatrophihabitantaceae bacterium | reverse complement strand
GTCCAGCTGAGCACGCACGGCGCTCAGTTCGGCCGGCCGGCAGGTATCGACCGACGCCAGGCCGCGGTCCCACGGCAGCCCGGCGGAGTCGAGATACGCCAGCGCGACTCGGCACGGGTTGCGCACCGCGACGTCACCGCCTGGCAAGTCGACGGCCAGTAGGTGCCCGGCCCGCCGGTATTTCGACGTGTCCCGGCCCAGCACCAGGATCTCGCCGCCCCAAATCGTGCCGTCGTCGCCGTAGCCCGTGCCGTCGAAAGCCACGCCGATGACCGGATGCCCGATCGAGCCGTGCTCGGCCAGCAGCGACACCACGTGGGCGTGGTGGTGCTGGACTAGCCGCAGTTCGGGCTCCCCCGGGGCGCCGGAGTGGCGTTCGGCCCAAGCCCGGGTGAGGTAGGAGGGATGCGCGTCGGCCGCCAGCACGCGTGGCCGTGCCTGGTGCAGCGTCGTCAGCTGCGCCACGGCACGCTCGAACGCGCGGGTCGTGTCGAGGCTGCCCATGTCGCCGATGTGCGCCGAGCAGAAGGCGTTCGCGTCGTCGATGAGGCAGCAGGTGTTCTTGAGCTCGCCGCCGACCGCGAGCGTGCTCGGCAGGCCCGTGCCGAGCCCCACCGGTAGCGGCGCGTAGCCGCGCGAGCGCCGGATGGGCAGCTCATGCCCCTCGACAACCCGCACCACCGAGTCGTCGCACGGCACGTGGATCGGCCGGTCGTGGGTCAGCACGGCGTCCGCGAGCTGCGGCAGGCGGCGGGCGGCGTCAGCGTCGTCGAAACACAGCGGCTCGTCGGTGATGTTCGCGCTGGTCATCACCAGCACCTCGGGGGGATCGATATCGGCGCCGGGCACCCGAGCGAGCAGCAGATGATGCAACGGTGTGTAGGCGAGCATGACGCCGAGCAGCGGATTTCCCGGCGCCACCAGGTCGCTGACCCGAGCCTCGGCGCGTCGGTGCATGATCACGATCGGGCGCGCCGCACCCGTCAGCACACACTGCTCGTCGTCATCGATGCGCACCAGCCGGTGCGCGACCGACAGGTCGCGGGCCAGCAACGCAAACGGCTTCTGGTCACGGGCCTTGCGCTCCCGCAGCCGGGCGATCGCGTCGGCGTCGTCGGCGCGACACGCGAGGTGGTAGCCGCCCGTGCCTTTGACCGCGACAATCTCGCCGGCATGCAGCGCACGCTGCGCGGCCGACACCGCGGCGTTCGGGCCGAGCACCCGAACCGGGCCGGCCTCGAACCACAACTGCGGTCCGCAATCGGCACAGGCGATGGGTTGGGCGTGGAAGCGGCGATCGGCGGGGTTCTCGTACTCCCGCGCGCACGCCGCGCACATCGGAAAGCGAGCCATGGTCGTGGCGGGCCGGTCGTAGGGCAGGTCCTGGATGATCGTGAATCGCGGACCGCAGTCCGTGCAGGTGATGAACGGGTGCCGGTAGCGCCGGTCGGCGGCGTCGAACAACTCGGCCAGGCACGCGTCGCAGGTGGCCATGTCGGGAGGGACGAGGGTCCGGGTGCCCGCTGCGGCCCGGCTGGCAACGATCGTGAACCCCGTTTCGGCGTCGCGGGTCAACGGGATCGGCTCATCGCTGACCGTCGCGACCGCGGCGAGGGGTGGGGGCTCGATCCGCAGCCGCCGCATGAAGCCCTCGATAGCCTCGGCCTCGCCCTGTACCTCACCGAACACAGCGCGGGCATCGTTGCCGACGAAGCCACTCAACCCGAGGTCGCAGGCCAGGCGATGCACGAAAGGCCGAAAACCCACGCCCTGCACTACGCCGGTGACCGTGAAACGTCGTCGCTGTGTCGTCGTTACCGGCGGCGCCGTCTGCTGGCCGGCGATCGAACTCAACGCCCCGCCTGCCGCAGCGAGGTTGCCGTATCCGATCGGTGAGGGCGTGCGGAACCGAGCAGCTGTCGCCGCTCGATAGTCATCTGCTCACCCCGCGACCAAAGGTAGGGACCGCCTCAGTATTCCCAACAATCGGAATCCGTCAATGTCAGATGGATGGAATTCGACCGGAATCATGACGACGCCTGCCGCCGGCCCGCAGAAGGCGGGTCGTTGGCGGCCAGAGCGTGCTTCGCGGGAACAAGCCGCCCCGGCGCTCGCTCGACGACGACTGCCATCGTGCGCATCGAACCAGGCTCGAACCGTCCTGCGGCCCTTGCCTAGTGGGAAGCTAGTCGGCGAAACGAACCTGTGTCGCGGTGGGTACTCCCACGCATGGCTTTCCACCGCGGGTGAGGCGCTGGACTCGCACTGCCACAGGTTCGACGCGTTGCTCAGGCCGGGCCGGCGTCAGTCCCAGCCTGACTGGGGCGCGTGCGAAGTCGGCAGGAACGACGAGCGCACCTGTCTCGGCGACATCGGCGGCGACATCGCGCAGTTTCCGATGGGACTGCTGGCTGACCTTGCGCAGCCGTTCGAAGGCCTGTGCAGCCGTGACGTGGTCCGTGGCCATCAGAATGCCGATGGCCTGGCCGATCTCCCGGTTGGTCGCGAGGGCCTCCTCGAGATTCGCAGTCCGCAGCAGCTGACTGTGCAGCGCGCTGCCGAGAATGTCCAGGCGCAACTTGGCGGCAGCCTGGTCGGCCACCAGTCGGGCCACGACGGCATCCGCGTCGGTGGGGCGGCTGGGGTCGCGCCAGGTGCAGACGATGGTTCCCGCGATCGGCAGCTCGCCCGCCACCGGCTCAGTACGGACCGAGATCACAATCCGGCCGGGGCTGCGCGACGGCGCGACCTGGCCGCCCCCGTGTGGTCTCGAATCGCTCAGATCAGAGTCCTGAGCGATGTGCGGATAGGTTACGGTGCTGCGGCTCGCGCCCTCGGCTGCCAGATCTACGCGCAGGCCGTCACAAAAAGCGGGGACTAACGCAGCAGCGAGGCTTTCGAACAGGTCCGACGAAGGGAGTTCGGCAGAGTCGCCCGCACCGACGGAGGCGCCATTGCCGCCGTTCGCAGTCGGACCGACCGAGACAGCACGCGACGGAAAACTCTGGACCTGGCCTGGCATGCTCATGGTGCATCCCCAACATAGCGGGGTGCTGAGGGCCAACGCTGGTCCCCAGAGGGCCACGAGTCGCGCAGCCAGGCTGTTTTTCCAACCGACGTAACCATACTTCCCGGAGTTGACTATCGCAATGCGTGGTGATATCCGGGCGCGTCGACCCTCACGAAGCGACCCCGGCAGCGACGCCACGCCGAGCGGCTTGCCAGCGTCGTCCAACGGGTGCATGCTCACGGGCAGGTGTTCGCCACGGCGCAGTAGCGTGGCCACCCACAGGCTGGTCGGGTCGAGCAGCGCAAGCGGTCCGAGCGCCTGGTATCGGAAGTGCCGGCGCGGTTCGCTTACTCGCCGCGGCAAAGCAGGCTGCCGAAGGTGCTAAATCGATCGCGGGCACACAACAGCCGCGCCATCGATGCGACCGGATCGGCCGGGGTTTTATGCGCGGGCAGCCAGGCGATGAGCAGGACCGGTCCGGCGAGCCACGCGGAGCCGACGATCTGCTGCTGGATCTCGCGCCGATCGCTGAGCACTTGCGCCACATCGCCCGCCTGGCCGCTGCCCAACTACACGCCTCGTGCGCGCTCATGCTGCGTAGTGGTGGCCAGTTGTACACGGCCGCGAGCAGCGATCCCCGCGCCGAAGCGATGAGCGACTGGCAGTTCAGCCACGGCACCGGCCCCAGTCTCGAAGCGATGGATGACAACGTCGCCGTGTACTCCGTCGCCAGCGCGAAGTCGCACTGGCCGGGATTTTCGCGCCTCGCGGCAGAGCAGCGGTTTACGTCGTCGATGTCGGTACCGCTGCTCACCGAGGCGACGACCATCGGGGCGTTGACGGCCTACCGTGATATTCCTCAGCACTTTGCCCCGGCTGATCAACAGGTCGCCCAGCAGTTCGCCGGACGGGCGGCAGGCGCGGTTGCGTACCTCCTCCGGATCGCAAACAGGCCCGATCTCAGCACTGCGCTGGCCCAACAGTCCGTTATCGACACGGCGGTCGGGATTCTCATGGTTCGCGCGGGGCACGACGGCGACCAGGCGCTGGCGGCGCTGAGCGCCGACGCCGACGCGCGCGGCCTGCAGCTCTCCCAAGCTGCGCTCGAACTCGTCACAGCAACGTCAGGCCGGTAATTTGTGCCGTTTGGCTCAGTCGAACGGAGTCAAAGCGGTAGAGTATCCAGGTCGCGGGGTTCTTCGCGCCCATTGCCTATCCGGACATGGGCTGTCCCGCGGTTCTGCGAATCGCCGGGCTCGCCCGGGGGGTCAAGCCGTTCATGCAGCCGCTCGAGAGCCATGAAGCACGCACGATGGACGCCATCGTGCTGCAGGAGCTACTGCTGCGCACCGAAACCCTGCACGAGTTCCTGGGCGAGCTGGCGATACGAGCGGGCCGCGAAACCGACCACCGGTGCGGCATCACGGTCCGCGGCGACCAGGGTCAGCCCTACACCGTCGCATCGAGCGACGAGGTATGCCGCGGGCTGGACGAACTGCAGTACGCCGATGGCGACGGGCCGTGTCTGGAAGCGCTGGCCACGGGGGTGCCGATCTTCGTCACGGACATGACCACCGAGACCCGGTGGGGTTCCTACCCCCGCCACGCGGCGCAGGTCGGCGCCCGGTCATCGATGTCCTACCCCCTCATCAGCGGCGACAAGCCCATCGGCGCGCTGAACCTGTACGCGTTCGAACCACTGGCCCCCGGTATGCAGCTGCAAGCCCGGGCTGCGTACGTCGCCGAGCACGCGGCCGGTGCACTCGCGATTGCGCTGCGAATCGCCGAACACGGCAAGGCCATCGACAACCTGCGCACAGCGCTGACCTCGCGCAGCACCGTCGATCAGGCGATCGGAATCTTGATGGCCCAGCAGCGCTGCGACGCCCGGACTGCGTTCGAACTTCTCCGCCAGGCTTCGCAGGGCCGCAACGTCAAACTCCGCGAGGTGGCCGCGAGGATCGTGGCGGCGGTCGATCGCACCTCGCCCGGCGACCAGCGCGGGCAGTCCTAGCCTGGCTGCTGGGTCGCCGTACGATCCACAACCGCATCTCGCGAATGGTGTGTACGCGGCGCGCGTTGCGGCCTAGGTTTTCGCGTGTGGTTGGCAAGCCTCGCCTGCTGGCTGTGCCGGACAAGTTTCGCGGCACGGCGACCGCCGCCGAGATCGCGACCGCGATCACGTGTGCCGGGGTCCAGGCCGGCTGGAGCACCGAGGCGG
>JBHEMN010000085.1:0-8593 GCA_046262575.1 Jatrophihabitantaceae bacterium | reverse complement strand
GGGCTGCTGGATCGTTTCGTCCGCGACGTCGCCGGCGCGCCCGCCGTGCTGATCGGGAACTCGATGGGCGGCATGGTCTCGCTGCTCGCGGCTGACGCGCAACCCGATTCCGTCGCAGGGCTGGTGCTGATCGACCCGTCGTTGCCGGTACCCCGGCAGCTCCCGGACCCGCAGATCGCCTCGCAGTTCCTGGTGTACGCGGTGCCCTTCTTCGGCGAGCGCTACATGGCCTTGCGTCAAGGACGAATGAGCGACCGGCAACTCGTGCAGCGCGTCGTCAACCTCTGCTTCGCGGATCCCTCGAGGGCGTCCGGCCAACTCATGCAGGCCGCGACTGCGCTTGCCGGGTGCCGCCGCTCGATGCCCGCCCAAGAGGCGGCGTTCCTGCAGGCGGCTCGCTCCCTCATGTGGGTACTCTCCCGTCCGCAGCGCTATCTGGCCCTGATGAATCGAATCGACGTGCCGGTGCTGCTGGTGCACGGCGACCGCGACCGGCTGGTTCCGGTCGCGGCTGCGCGGTCAACGCTGGCCGCGAACCCCCGGTGGGATGGCGCCATCCTGGCAGGCTCGGGCCACACGCCTCAGCTCGAGTCGCCGGATGCCGTCATCGACAACGTCATGCAATGGCTGGATCGTCACGGGCTGGCGCAGCAGCCGGCGGACTCGAAGCGCTGACTGGCCGCCGCTCAACCGGTTTGGCGGCGCGGCGCGAAGGGAACAACGCATGCGACGCATGCGCGAACCATGCGACGCATGCGCGATCCCAGAAAGCCTGGAGGAGTCATCTCCGACGACACCGCCGGCCACGGCCCGGTCATCGAGGCGGTAACCAGTCAGCCCGAGACGGGATCTGGTTGGCTGCTCGGTGGGCGCTATCGGGTCATCGCCCGAATTGGTGCGGGCGCCATGGCCGAAGTGTTCCGCGCTCACGACCAACTGCTGGCTCGCGACGTCGCCGTGAAGGTTTTCCGCACGCCGCCGGTCTCGGCCGATACCGCCAGCGGCGCGCAGCGTCAAGAGATCGAGTTGCATGCACTCGCCCGCCTCAACCACCCGAACCTGATAACGCTCTTCGACGGCTCGATCAACGGCAGCGAGGGCCCGACGTTCCTGGTCATGGAACTGATCGAGGGTCCCTGCCTGTCCGCGCGTATCGCCGACGCTGCCCTGTCGGAGCCGGAGGCGCGTGAGGTGGGGATTCAGATCGCGGACGCACTGGCCTATGTCCACGCCGAGGGAATGGTGCATCGCGATGTAAAGCCGGCCAACATCCTGCTCGGCACCGATCCCACTGTCGGGGACCACAAGGTCCGGGCTCGGTTGTCCGACTTCGGCATCGTTCGGCTGCTGGGCAGCGAGCGGATGACTGCCGCGGACTTCACGCTCGGCACCGCGTCGTACCTCGCCCCCGAGCAGGCCCGGGGCTCGAACGTCGGACCGGTCGCCGATGTGTACTCCCTAGGCCTCGTTCTGATCGAGGCGCTCACCGGCGTGCGCTCGTTCGACCTACCGGCCTTGGAAGCCCTGATGGCGCGGCTGTCCCGCGGCCCCGAGATCCCGGCGGACCTCGCGCCTCCGTGGCCGGGACTATTGACGGCAATGACGGCCAGCGATCCCCGGGCACGCCCCACCGCGGCGCAGGTGGCCCAGATACTGCGGGACAGCCGGACCACGACGGCGCCGTTCCCCTTGGCTGCCGGCGTGCTACCGCCGGCAGCGGCTTCGGCGGGTCTCATGGGAGCGGCTGGCCTGGTGACGGGGGTGAACCCGTGGGAGCCGACGGATCGGCCCAACGTGGCAGATGCCCCAACCGTCGGCCTTGCGGCGCTCGCGGCCTCCGCCGGCACCAGGCCGCCTATGGTCGGTGACCCGTGGGAGCCGACGGATCGGCCCAGGCGAGCGACGGGCCGGCGCTGGCTGATTGCCGCGGTGCTCGCCGCGGCGGCGCTCGCCGCGGTGGCGCTCGCCGTGGTGGGCCTGCTGGCACTGCAGCCCGCGTCGCGTTCCACCCCGCCGGCAGACCCACGGCCTGGCGCCCCGAGCCACGCGCTATCGACCACCCACAGCAGCCCGTTGGCCCCGGCCAACGCTCCGGCCACGCGCTCGAGCCGCACTGCGACGAGCAGCCCGCCGACGACCACCGCGGCGCCCACCGGAAGCGCCGCGCCCACCAGCAGTGCGGTTGCATCCTCCAGCGCCGCCCCGAGCACCAGCCTGGTCACCAGCAGTACGCCACCCAGCACGACCACGAGCGCTCCTGCGACGGCCAGTTCCACGGCCGCCCAAGGTGTTGCCGCGGGCCCGTCGACCTGGCCGTCGCCGAGCCCCGCCAGTTCCACCCCATAAGGGACGCTCAGCGCCGGGCTCGGCCCAAGCCGCGTTCTGCCTCGCGGTGCCGGGCTCGGGCCTGGCGGGTCTGCAGTTTTGCCTTGTCCAGGAGGTGGCGGGCATCGGCCAGCTCCTCGGTCAGCAGCGCGACGACCTGGTGCTGCTCCTGCTCGCCCGTGACGGCTGCCTGCAGCGCGCTGCTCGCTGCCGCGAGCACAGCTTCGGCCTGCGTCACTCGCTGGCGCGGTCGTTGCTCGGCCCTCGTCGGCGCGGAGCCGGCGCGTTTCGACAGGGCGGATGCGCCCGCAGACGGCGTCGTCCGCCGAACCATCTTCGCGGGCGCCCTGACCGGACGCCGCGCCGGCCGTGGCGTTCGCACCGCGGTGCGGACTGTCCCCGACTCGCCGAATCCGCTCCATTGTGCCGACTGCCGAAGCGTCCCGGTAGTGAGCTGAGCCGCCACGGCGGGGTCGGCCAGCGCGGCCTCGAGGGTGGAGACCACCTCGTGCCGCAGCGCTGCCGGGGGGTCGTCCGGCGCACCGAGGTCGAACGCCTTCCGGGCGACCGCATCGATCAGCTGGCGCCGCTGTTGCGTCAGCTCTCGCAGCCGGGCACCGTCAAGGGAGCGCTGCGCATCGCCCAGTTGCGTCCCGAGCTCGCAGAGTTCGGACGCTACGTCCGGTTCGGCCCGCACCAGCCGATTGATGATCCACGCCGCCTTCGTCGGGCGGCGCAACGCGGTGATGGCGCGGGCGCTCGCCACGTCGCCGTCGTGACGGGCTCGGCCCGCGAGCGCCTTGCGGCGTTGCGTGAACTCTGCCGGGTCAAGCGAAAAGAGTTCCTCGATCGCTGCGCTCAGCGCGTCCCCGGTCGGCATCGTCTTATCGTGCCGGACAGCCCGCGCCCGGTCGGCAGGGTCGCCTCATTCAGGCCGCACCTCCTGCGGGGACTTGTCGGGTCGAAGGCCACGCCAGGCGGGGTGCCGGAGCAGGCCGTCGGTCGTCCACTCGGTGAAGGCGACCTCGCCGACCAGCTTCGGCGTGACCCATCGCGCATCGCGGCGTACCGCGGAGGGCAGCGCGGCGGCGAACGGAGGCGACTTGCGCTCCAGGCGGGCCAGCCGCGAACCGAGATCGGCCAGCAGCGCGTCGGTGAAGCCCGTGCCGACCTGCCCGACGTAACGCAGCTGCCCATTCTCGGGAATGCCCAGCATGAGTGACCCGATCGTTCCCGCGCGACGTCCGTTGCCCGGCCGCCACCCGCCGACGACGACCTCCTGGGTGCGGACATGCTTGATCTTGCGCCAGGCCTGCGCCCGCTTACCCGCTTCGTAGCTCGAGTCGCGCCGCTTGGCGAGAACTCCCTCCATGCCTTGCGCGCGACTTGCGGTAAGCACGTCGAGGCCCGGCGCGGCAAACGTCGGAGAAAGCTGCCAGGCCTCGCCGGCGAGGCCCAGCGCGGCCAGCTGCTCCCGGCGCGCGTCGTAGGGCTCGCGCAACAGCGACCGGCCATCGAGATGCAGCAGATCGAAGATCACGTAGACGACCGGCACGTGTGACGCGAGGCGACGGGCAGCGGCCGCGTTCCCGACGTGCATACGCTGTTGCAAGGTTGCGAAGCTCGGTCTGCCCTGCACGTCGAACGCGACGAGCTCGCCGTCGAGCACCACCTGCGTCGTGCCGAGCGCCAGCCCGAGTGCCCGCAGCTCCGGGTAACTGACCGTGATATCGCGATCGTTGCGCGACATGGCCCGCGCCCGACCGCCGTCTACGTAAACGACTGCGCGGACACCGTCCCACTTCATCTCATATGCCCAGGCATCCTCGTCGGCGCCGGAGGGAAGCTCGCCAGGCACAGCCAACATCGGTTTGATGAGAGTGGGCAGGCGTTGCCACCCCGGCCGGGCCGGCGCGTCCATGCGGTGCATCATCCAGTTCTTTGCGGTCTTGAACAGCACGAAGCGCCCGTCGACGCGGTCGCCGTGCAGGACAACCTTGACTTCGCGCTCGGTCCACTTCTCCAGTTCATAGCTGCCGTGGTCCCAGATCGTGACCACTCCGCCGCCGTACTGCCCGGCCGGAATCGTGCCCTCATAGCTCGCGTACTCCAGCGGATGGTCCTCGGTCTGCACCGCGAGATGGTTCACCTTGGGATCGGGCGGCAGACCCTTCGGCACCGCCCACGACACCAGGACGCCGTCCCGCTCGAGTCGGAAATCCCAATGCAGCGCACTCGCGTGATGCTCCTGGACGACGAAACGATGACCGGACTTGGGCGTGCGAGGCGAAGCCACAGGCGGCACCGGCTCCGATGTCCGGGCCGAGTCGCGACGTCGCCGGTATTCGGACAGATCGCGTTGCGCCACGCAACTCATGGTGCCCGATCCCCCGCGCCTAGGTGATGATGCGGCGGGGCGACGGGGCTAGCCTGTTCACAATCGCCGGTCGGTTGGCCGTACGTGTGAGGTTGAGCGGAGACGTAGTGGCTGCCATCGATCCTAGGGATCGCCCGATCGGGCGCTTGCTACGTGCGAGCCAGACTGCCCCTCCGGACGAGCTGGTCGACACCCTCGCGACGGCCGTCGCCGGTTTGGGCGGCAGCGACGTCGTCCTCTACCTCGTCGATTACGCCCACGTGGCCTTGATGCCGCATCCGGACGAACTCCCGCACGGCGAGAAGCCACAGGTCGCCACAGTCGACGGGTCCATGGCGGGTCGGGCCTTCGTCTCGGGCGAGGCCGTCGCGTCCGAACGTGAGGACGGCTGGCACGTGTGGGTCCCAGTCACCGAGCGGGTCAACCAGCTCGGAGTCCTGTCCATGACGCTGCCCGCCTGGAACGCTGACATCGAGTCCTTCTGCATCGAGCTCGGCGTCGCGGCCGCGCACCTCGTCATCACCAGTGCCGACTACACCGACCTCCCGCACCTGATGCGACGCCGGCAGGACATGGACCTCGCGGCGGAGATGCAGTGGTCGCTGCTGCCCCCGCTCGCATTCGCGACCGACACCCTGACCGTCGCCGCATTGCTCGAGCCCGCCTACGAGGTTGGCGGTGACTGCTTCGACTATGCCTTCAACGCCGGTGTCCTGGATCTGGCGGCCTTCGACGCGGTCGGACACGGCCTGGCCAGCGCGGTCCTGGCCTCCTTGTTGATGGGCGCCTACCGGCACGGCCGCCGCGAGGCACAAAGCCTGCACCAACTCGTGAAAAGCATCGACGCCGCGGTGCGCGAATGCTCGGGCCGGGCCCCGTTCGCGACCGGGATCCTGGCGCGCGTCGACGTGCCGACCGGCCATCTGACCTGGATCACCTGCGGACATCCGCAACCGATCATCGTGCGCCGGGGCAGCACCCTCGCCGAGGTCAATGTCCGTCCGGCGCTACCGCTCGGGCTGGGCTGCCTGGCCGAGGTCGTCGGCGACTTGATCGAGGTCGACCTTGAACCCGGCGACGGAGTGCTGTTCTACACCGACGGGGTGATCGAAGCGCGCAGCACCGATAATGAGCCGTTCGGTGAGGAACGGCTGCGCGACCTGTTGGCCCGGGAACACCTCGCCGGAGGGCCTCCGCAGGAGGTGGTGCGCCGACTGGTGCGCTCGGCGCTGAATCACACGGGTGCCCCGCTTCGGGACGACGCCAGCATGCTCTACATCCGCTGGGACGGTTGAGTCGCTGCCACCAGGCCGAACCATCAGATCGCGGCGGCACTCAGACCTGCTCGCGTGCGCACCACCAGGTCGAGCGCCCGCCGACTGTGCCGTGGCACATGTCACCGCCACAACGCGGGCATGTTCCGCCCGGCCTGCGGGCCGCGACAACTCGGCCGGTGTGCGATCCGCCGGCGGCGAGGGAGCGGTGCAGCGTCCTGCGCATCGCGCGATGAAGTAGCGCCACCTCGCCGGCGTGAAGGCGATCGACGCCCTTGGCCGGCGAGACCTTGCTCTGCCACAACAGCTCGTCTGCCAACAGGTTGCCGATCCCCGCGAGCACCGACTGGTCGAGGAGACGGGCCTTGATCGGCGCACTGCCGCGCGACAACAACCGCCGGAACTCGGCAAGACCGACCTCGAGTGCGTCGGGGCCCAGCGATTCGACGTCGGGATCCAGCCGGACCCTTCCCAGTCTTCGCTTGTCGACCAACCGCAACGACATGCCGCCGGCGAAGTGGACCGTGAACCGATCCCACCGATGTTGATGCGATCCCGCCAGGCCGTGCGTCGAATCGCCGCCTGGCACGACAACGCCGCTGCGGTCGGTGGCAACGATGCGCCCGCCCATTCCCAGGTGAAAGCCGAGGTGTGGTCCCGGCGTTCGGCGCCCGCGCAAGGGCGAGGTCTGGCACCAAATGAGCTTTCCGCGGCGGTGCGCACGCTCGATGCGCCGACCGATCAACGCTGACTCGAACTCAGCGGCCGGGTGCGGGCGGCACACGTAGGCGTCTACGTCCTCGATCGCGACGATGCGCTGCCCGAGCACCGACCGCGCAATCACGACGCGAGCAGACTCCACCTCGGGAAGTTCGGGCACGTCGTCGATTCTGCTCGCTCACCGCCAGCCTGGGTCAGGGTGACATCCCGGGGAGTCGCGGTCCTAGCTGTCGATCACGGGGGAGCCACGTAGGTGTAGTGATCTAGCGGGACGTCGGCTGCGACACCGTAAGACGTGATCACCTGCACGCCGACCACTCCGGCCACGTGAGCCGGCGAGGTCACGTAGAGCAGCCACGACGCATACACCCGGACATCAGTGCCCGGCACGGAGCCGAACCGCACCGAGGTGACCTGCCGGAAGTTGCTGCCCAGAACCGCGACACGCATGCCACCCGCCGTCGGTCCGCTCTTCGGGCTGATGGTGCGGACCACCGGCCGTGCCACATAGGTGAAGTAGTCCGCGCGGGTGATGGGCGACGTACCGTGGGTGGTCACCACCTGGACGTTGATCGTGCCCTGAGTGTGCGCCGTCGTCGTGACATAGAGTCGCGTGTCCGACACCACCTGGATCGACATACCCGGTGCCCCGGCAAACCGCACACCGGTGACGTGGGTGAACCCGGTACCGGCGATCGCGACTCGGGTGCCACCGGATGTCTTGCCGGAGGAAGGCGCCACCCATCGGATGGAGGGTGCCTGCGACGCGCTACGTCCGAACAGATCGACGAAGGTGTAACCGTGCGAGCGGTAATAGCTGATGATGGCGGGCAGGGCGGCGACGGTCGCGGGATTTCCCGCTGGCTGGTTGTGCATGAGGATGACCGGATGTAGCTGGCTGGCGCCGGCCTCGGCCCGCGAGGCAATGCGACTGACCCAGTACGGATCACCCGAGCCGGCGGCTTTCCAGTCCTCGGTGTCCACCGACCAGTACCAGAACGCCATACCGCGCTGCTGCGCGAGGGTCAAGGTCGTCGAGTTGTAGGTGCCATAGGGCGGGCGGAACAGACACGGGTACCGACCCGTGGTGGCGGCCTGCTGGACGCGCTCGCGGTCGATCTCGCTGGCTTGTCCGGCAGCACTGAGGGTGGGCAGGCTCGCGTGGTCCCACGTGTGGCCGCCCAGCGCGTAGCCGCCAGCCTGCTCTGCGCGCACCGTCGCGGGGTCGCGCGCCTCGCTCACCCCGACGTTGAAGAAGGTTGCCGTCACGCGGTTTGCGGCGAGGATGGCCATAATGCGTCCGGTGTCGCGGCCGGGGCCGTCGTCGAAGGTGAGCGCGACGGTGCGTCCAGTGCCCGGCGCAGCGAACCGGACGCCGCCGGGGACCGGGGCGCAACCGGTTGCCGCCGAGGCCGACAGCCTTGAGCCGACACCCGTCACCGGCATGGCCACGAACACCAGGGCCGCGACAAGCAGCCGAGATCCCAATGACATCATCAAGGCCCCCCGGGGGTCGCTGAGTGGGCGACCGTCGGCAGGAGACTACGGCATGGGGGCGGTTCCGGATGATCACAGGCGCAGGTCAGCCGAACCGCGTCCTATTCGGTCTCGCGGGCCACTATCTGGCTCACCACCGCGGCGAGGTCGGCGCCCACGATGTCGGGCTGGCGGCCGAGCGGACTCAGCACCATGCCCGGGCGCGCCACGAACGCAGCCGTGCAGCCGGCGGCCAGAGCGCCGGCGACGTCCCACGAGTGGGCAGCAACCAGGCGCACGTCACAGATGTCGACATCAAATGCCTTCGCCACCGCCAGGTAGGGCTCGGGGGCTGGTTTGAGGCGCTGGACGGAGTCGGCCGAAATGACCTCGTCGAAGTACTCACGGATTCCGGCACTGG
>JBHEMN010000084.1:0-10777 GCA_046262575.1 Jatrophihabitantaceae bacterium | reverse complement strand
GGGCAGCGTCGGCGGCGCGTACCAGGGCGGCGCCGGCGGCGCGTACCCGGGCGGCGCCGGCTTCGACGGCGCAGCGCCGACCGACCGCATCGCCACGCGGGCCGAGGGGGTCGGCCGGCCACGAGCCAGTCACCGCCGCACCGATCATGGGGTTGGTGGCATCGGGCGCCGGCTCGAACCATTGCGCGGCCGGCGCGAAGCCGCGCAGCTCGAGGAGGAAGCGCGACGGCTCACGCACGGTCTTGGTGTTGTCCCACGCGAACCCGGCGGCGAGCAGGACGACGCGGGCTCGGGTCACGGCGACGTAGGCCAAACGGCGCTCCTCGTGCGCATGCCGCTCGAGCACCTGGTCGTGGTGGTGCCGCAGGCGCGCCAGCACATCATCCAGGTCGGCGGCGCCGTCGAGCGTGACGGCCGGCAGATCGTCGCCGTCACCGCGCAGCGGGCCGGGCAGTTCATGGCGGGCCCTGGTCCAGTTCACGCTCTTCGCCTCGCCGGGAAAGATCTTCTCCACCAGCCCGGGCACCGCGACGACGTCCCACTCCAGACCCTTCGCGCCGTGGACGGTCAGCACCTGCACGCGTTCGGCTTCGACGACGACCTCACCGGCTGTCAGTCCGTTCTCCTCGTCCTCGGCAGCATCGAGGAAGGCCAGGAACGCCCGCAGTGTCGGTTCGTCCGACGCTGCGGCGAACCTTGCGGCCTCGTCGAGGAAGCGGTCGAGGTGGGTGCGGCCCACCTCGGCACGATCGGCGCGGGCCGCGACCTCGACATCGACGCCGATGGTCCGCTCGATCTCGGCGACCAACTCGGCCAGCGGGGCGCACAGGCGCCGACGCAGCTGCCGCAGTTCGGCGCAGAGTTCGGCCAGGCGGCGGTAGCCCTCGGCCGAGTAGCGCTCGGGCGGCCCGAGGTCGTCGAGCGCCTCTACGATGCTCGCCTGCTCGCGTTGCTCAGGCTCGGCCCGGTCGTCGGCGACGCGCACCAGCCAGAGCGCCCGGCTGCGCAGCGCCGCGAGATCGGCCGGGCCGATTCGCCAGCGCGCACCGGTGAGCAGGCGGACCAATGACCGGGCCGGCTGGTGGTCACCGAGCCCCCGCAGCGTCGCGACGACGTCGACCACTTCAGGGGTGGTGAGCAGGCCGCCCAGGCCCACCACCTCGACGGGCAAGCCGGCAGCCTGCAACGCCTCGGACAGCAGCGGGATCTGCGCCCGGCGGCGGACGAGGACCGCAGCAGTGCGGGCCCCTGTGGGCAGCGCATCCCATTCGGTTCGCATACGGTCGGCTACCCAGCGGGCTTCGTCCCCGACGGTCTCGAGCCGAGCCACGGCAACGCGCCCCGGACCGGCAGTCTGCGCCGCCCGCAACGGAATCGTCAGGTTGTCCAGCCGGCGCAGCGGCGCTGCGAGGGCGTTGGCCGCAGTCAGGATCACCCGCCCGTTGCGGAAGCTCGTCGCCAAGGGGTAGACGGTGGCCTCGCCGCCGTCCACCCGCCGGAACGTCTGAGCGAAGCGGCCGATGTTGCCCGCGCTGGCACCGCGCCAGCCGTAAATCGATTGGAATGGATCGCCGACGGCCGTGACCGGGTGCCCGGCACCGAACAGGCCCTGCAACATGGCAATCTGGGCGTGGCCGGTGTCCTGGTACTCGTCCAGCAGCACAGCGGGAAAGCGCGAGCATTCGAGCCAGCGGACCTCACCGATCTCGGCGAGGCGCGCCGCGATGCGCATCTGATCGCCGAAGTCGACTGAGGGCCGCGCCGCCTTCGCCGCCGCGTAGTCGCGCACCAGGGCAACGAGGGACCTTCGGTGCGCCGTCGACCTCGCGAAGTCGGCCAGCGGGCCCGACTTGGGCAGATTGCTGCCGGCAGCGAGCACCGCCAACCGCTCAAGCATCCGGTCGCAGAACGACTCCACTTCGCCCGGATCGACGAGGTGGTCGGCGAACTGGGCGCTCATCGTCAGCACATACCTGGTGAGCGAGGACGGGGCGCCGATATCGAGGGGCAGAGCAGCGCCATAGCGCCGGACCGCGGCGTCGGCGAGTTGCCATGAGAGGGCCTGGGACAGCAGGCCGGCGTCGGGCTCGGCGCCGATGCGCAAGGCCTGCTCGCTGACCAGCCGGCCCGCGTACGCGGCGTAGGTCGAGACCGTCGGTTCGCCCGCACGCAGCTGGGCCAGGTGGTGCACGTCGTCGGGATTGTCACGCTCGACGACATGGCGCCACTGCGCGAGACGGCGCCGCACCCGCTGGCCCAGTTCAGCGGCGGCCTTTCGAGTGAACGTCAGGCCGAGCACGCCCGCGGGCTCCACGCGGCGATTCGCCACCAGCCAGAGCACCCTTGCCGCCATGGTCTCGGTCTTGCCGGACCCGGCGCCGGCGATGATGACGGCTGGCTCGAGGTCCGATTCGACCACCGCCGCCTGCTCGTCGGTCGGTGCGTTCAGGCCGAGCTGCGCGGCCAGTTCGACGGCGCGAATCACGTGGTCACCTGACGGCCCTCGGCCTGCAATGGACAGCTGGCCACGGTGTCGCAGTTGCGGCAGTCAGGCCCGATCGTCGCGGTGAACACGCTGCCCCGCAGGCGCGCAGCGACGTAACGGATCTGCTCCTCGATCCAGCTGGGGTCCTCGGATTCGCCCAGCGCGCCTTGACGCTGTTCGCAGCCCTTGGCCCCACCGGCGGCCAGTTGGACCAGCAGCGCTCCGCCGGGTTGGTCCCCGTGTTCCTCGAACGCCCCGTTTTCGATCGCCAACTGGTAGGCCGCGAGCTGCGGGTGCTTGGCAAGCTCGTCCGGCCTGGGTTTGGACTTGCCCGTCTTGAGGTCGACGACGACCAGCCGTCCCTGGCGATCACGCTCGAGGCGGTCGACTCGGCCCCGGATCACCGCGTCGCCGATCTCGACGTCGAACCCCTGCTCGGTGCCGACCAGATCGAGCTCGCCGCGACTGACCCGCAGCCAGTCGACCAGCCGCGCCAGGATCTTAGCGGCGCGGACCCGCTCGTTGCGGGCGAACCATGGCGCACCGAAGTCCAGGGTGGCCCAGCGCTCGTCGAGCAGGCGCTCGAACTCCGCGAGGTCGGTGCCCGGTGGCGCCGAGGCAGCGAGTTCGTGGACGAGCATGCCGAGCGAAGCCGAGACCTGATCGCCGTCACGGGCACCGAGATCGGTCAGCAGGGCGCGCAGCTCGCAGCGCAGGAAGGACTCCAGGCGCGACGGACTCACGGCTACCGGGCGCGCGGGATCCGCGACCGGTCCGTCGTCGGACAGCCCGGCCAGGCCCCACCACTGGCCGGGGTCGGCACCCGGTATCCCGGCGGCCGCGAGGCGGGCCAACTCGGCAGCAGCGAGGTCTCGCTCGTCGGCGTCGGCGTCGGGATTGCAGGCGACAGCCCGAAGTTCGGCAACCAGGCCGGCCAGATGTGCGCCGCGCTGCGCAGGGCACAGCTCGCGCTCGCCCTCGATCGAGTCGAGCTCGTCGAGAAATCGGGACGGCTGCTCCTCCTCGCCGGTCACTGCCGTGACGACGACGCGCTGCCGCGCCCGGGTGACCGCGACGTAGAAGAGCCGACGTTCCTCGGCCAGTTGGGCAGCGACGGCAGACGATCCGGCTACGTCGCGTCCGGCCAGGACGTCGACGAGCAGCTCGGACCCGAGCAGCGACCCGCGCCGTCGCAGGTCCGGCCAGCTGCCCTCCTGCACGTTCGCGACGCAGACGAGGTCCCACTCCAGGCCCTTGCTCGCATGCGCCGTGAGGATCGTGACTGCCTCGGTCTCAGCGGCTCTGGTGGCCAGCGAGTCACCCGGGATCTGCTGCGCGGCCAGGTGCTCGGCGAAAGCGGCCGCTCGGGCAGCGGGCAACCGGTCGGTGAACCGGGCCGCCGCATCGAACAGCGCGACGACGGCATCGAGGTCACGGTCGGCCGCGGCCCCCGATGGGCCGCCCTGACGACTGGCCAACTCCCATCGCCGCGCGAGGCCGGTGGCGTGCCAGACCGCCCACAGCACCTCCTCTGGGCTGCCGTCGGCGACGGCGCGGCCGGCCTCGAGCACCGCGGCCACCCGCGCGAGGGGCCGGCGCACGTATTCAGGCAGCACCGCGGCGCCCTTCGCGTCCAGCAGAGCCGGCGCGAGCAGCGTCGCCTGCCCCATCGGCTCGGCCAGCTGGCGCAGCACTCGGCGCAGCCGCCGCAGGTAGACCGTGTCGCCGCCGCCGATGGGGCCGAGGAGCAACTGCTCGGCGACGTCCTCGCTCAGCACGGCAGGGTCGAGCACGCAGGCAATGACGTCGAGCAGCATCGCTACCGCGGGCTGCTCGGCGAGCGGCAGATCCTCCCCCCGCACTGCCACCGGCACCCCAGCCGTGGTCATCGCGCGGCGCAGCGTGGCGAGTGTGGTCGCGGTCGAGCGGACGAGCACGGCCATCCGAGACCACGCCAGTCCATCGAGGTGTGCTCGGCGCAGCGTCGCGGCCACGTAGGTGGCTTCCTCGCTGGGTGAACGGAAGACGCCGACCTCGGCACTGCCGGGCGGCAGACCGCCCGCGGCGACGAGATTCCGATGTTCGGCGCGGCCCGGCAGACGTCCGGCGACGCGGCGTGACGCGGCCAACAGCATGGGACCGGCGCGGCGCGATGTCGTCAACGCCACGACAGGCACGTCGCCGAAGCGGCTATTCACGTCTCGCAGCGCTGAGTCGTCGGCCCCGCGGAAGGCGTAGATCGACTGGTCAGGGTCGCCGACGAGGATCAGCTCCTCGCTTGCCCCGGCAATGAGCGCAAGCAACTCGGCTTGCGCAGGATCGGTGTCCTGGTACTCGTCGACGAAGATGTGCCGCCGCGTGGACCGCTCGGCGGCGAGCAGGGCCGCGTCGCCCTCGAGGACGCTCAGCGCGGAGCGGATCAGCTCGGCCGGGTCGTACCCGCCGGGATTTGCGAGCGCCGTGACGTCCTGGTACTCCCCCAGGAACTGACCGGCGGCGACCCAGTCGGCGCGACCCCGGGCCCGCCCGAGGGCAGCTAGGGCCGGCCCGTCCAGGCCGCGCTCGACGGCGCGCATCAGCAGGTCGCGAAGTTCGCCGGCGAAGGCGCGGGTGTGCAGCGCCGGACGCAGGGCGGCAGGCCAGCGATCGGCTGGGCTGCCGGCTACGAGCTGCCGCAGGATGACGTCCTGCTCGGGGCCCGCGAGCAGCCGCGGCGCCGGCAGCTGGTTCGCGACCGCCGCCATCCGCAGCACGCCGAAGGCGTAGGAGTGCAGCGTCCGGGCGACGGGCTCGCGAAGCGTTCGGTCGAGACGGGCGGTGACGCGGTCACGTAGTTCGCCGGCGGCGCGACGGCTGAACGTCAGCATCAGGATCTGCTCGACCGGCACTCCCGCCCGAACCCGGGCGACGGCCGCCTCGACCAGAGTGGTCGTCTTGCCGGTGCCCGGACCGGCGAGCACCAGCAGCGGACCACCGCCGTGCTCGACGACCTGGCGTTGCGCGTCGTCCAGCACCGGAACGGGCGCTGCAGCACGCAACGGCCGCACCAGCCGGTAGTCGGGCGCAGCGGAGCGGGACACAGTCACCATCCCAACACGGCGCCCCGACATTCCTGATCCACCCTCGCCGAGCGCGCGATCAACGCCCGTCCCAGCGGCATGACACGAGGTCGACGCGGTCCCCGGAGAATCGGACGCCCTCACTGAGCAGGCGTTGGCGCTGCTCGGTGTAGAGGTGCTCGGCGCACGTGCCGTTCGCGCGCAGGACCCGGTGCCATGGGACCGTCCCGCCGGCCCGCGCGAGTACGTAGCCCACCATCCGCACCGCGCTGGTTCCCACGAATTCGGCCACGTCGCCGTAGGTCATCACGCGTCCGGGCGGGATCGACCCGACACAGCGCAGGATTCGCTCGGGCAGCATCTCCTCGGACACGCCGCAGATTGTGTCAGTGCGGACGGCGACCGGTAATGGCCACCAGCTTGTCGATCGTTGGCGCATCGTCGGCGACGTCGACCGGCGGCGCGAACAACCCCGAGCCCGAGAGGTCACCCAGGGCGGCGACCTCGGCGTAGATGGCGCAGACGAGGTCGTCCGGCAGCGGGTCGCCGAAGCCGATAGCTTGCCCGAGGTCCCACGCGTGAACGGTGAGGTCGAAGACCATCTCCTCGGCGTACCTGCGCACCGGCGTGGGGCCACGGGACAGTTCGACGTCGCGCTCGAGCGCACCCGGCGCGGTGAACGCCTCGGCAGACGCGGTCGCCGCCTCGTCCCACTCCTGTGCAAGATTGGCCCCGACACCACCGTCAACCGGCAGCGAGCGGGAACCTTCGACGACCTTTGCGGCCGAGTCCAGATCCTGGCCGTGCAGTAGCGGGGCGGCCCAGCGATGCTCCTCGATCACGTGCTCGACGAGATCGGCGACAGTCCACTCCGTGTCAGGTGTCGGGGCCATCCACTGGTCCTCGCCGACGGCGTGCACCCTGAGGCCGAACTCCCGCTGAGCCGACGCGAACAGGGCGTGCACATCGTCCATGCTCGGGTCCTACCCGCGGCGCCCGCGGGCTCAAACACCACTCAATACGACGGCAGGCTCGGGTCGACCTGGGCCACCCACGCACTCACGCCGCCCTGCACGTGTACAGCGTCGCGGAAGCCCGCGCCCTTCACCGCGGCCAGGGTTTCCGCCGAGCGCACACCGGTCTTGCAGTACATGACGATCTGCTTGTCCTGTGGCAGCGACGCGAGCGCCTCACCCCGCAGGATTTCCTCCTTGGGGATCAATATCGCGCCGGGGATGGAAACGATCTCGAACTCGGCGGGCTCGCGCACGTCGACGAGGTAGACCGACCTGTCGGAGTCGAGCAGATCCTTCAACTCCGCTGCGGTGATCGTCGAGCCGATGGCGGCCTGCTGCGCTTCTTCGGACACCACCCCGCAGAAGGCCTCGTAATCGATGAGCTCGGTCACGCTGGGATGCTCGCCACACACCGCGCATTCCTGGTCCTTGCGAACCTTGATCTTGCGGTACTCCATCTCCAGTGCGTCGTAGACCATGAGCGAGCCGAGCAGCGGCTCGCCGATGCCGGTGAGCAACTTGATCGCCTCCGACACCTGGATCGCGCCGACCGATCCGCACAGCACGCCCAGCACGCCGCCCTCGGCGCAGGACGGCACCATCCCCGGCGGCGGCGGCTCGGGGTACAGGCACCGGTAGCAGGGGCCGTGTTCGGCCCAGAACACCGACGCCTGCCCGTCGAAGCGGTAGATGGAGCCCCACACATAGGGCTTGGACAGCAGCACACACGCGTCGTTGACGAGGTAGCGCGTCGCAAAGTTGTCGGTGCCGTCGACGATCAGGTCGTAGCCGGCGAAGATCTCCGTGACATTGGACGAGTCCAGGCGCTGCTCGTGCAGATTCACCGTGACGAGCGGATTGATTTCGCGCACTGAGTCGCGCGCCGACTGGGCCTTCGAGCGCCCGATGTCACTCTGACCGTGGATGATCTGACGCTGCAGATTGGACTCGTCGACGATGTCGAAGTCGACGATGCCAAGCGTTCCGACGCCGGCCGCCGCGAGGTACATCAACGCGGGCGAGCCGAGGCCGCCGGCGCCGACGCAGAGCACCTTCGCATTCTTGAGCCGCTTCTGCCCCGACATCGCGACGTCGGGGATGATCAGGTGACGGCTGTAGCGCCGCACCTCGTCGATCGTGAGCGACTCGGCCGGTTCCACGAGCGGCGGCAACGACACGGCGGGTCCTCACTGATCGGCTGTTCTGGCTCTCAAGAGCAACGGCGGCAACGCGCCCGACATTCCGCTCAGTGTCCCGCACCCGTCGGCGTCAGTTGTTCTTGATCCGGATCTCACTGTTCTGCGGGGTGTCGGGCTGTTCCGCGCCGGGCGCTCCGGTGACTCCTGCCGGGAAGGGCCAGGGATTGGCCTGGCACATCGTGTGGGTCGCCGCCGACTTCAGACCGAACGTCTGCTGCATCATCACCGGCGCGAGTCCGTCCGGCAGGCACTGGTGGGCGTGCTGGTGACCGAGTGCATGGCCTTGTTCGTGGTTGATCAGATAGATGCGGTAGGCGTTGCGATCACCGACATAGGTCGCGTCGCCCCGAACCCAGCGGGAGTCGTTGATCACCACGCGATTGATCGTCGCGCCGCTGGCCGGGTCGGTCTGCACGAAGCACGACGTCTCGATCGGTAGGTCGTAGCCGCACAGCTTGCGAACCGTCATGGACGACACGAGCGTGACGTGGAACTCGGCGGCGCCGGAGTCGACGCGCTGCAGAGCGACCCCGTTGTGTCCCGGCCAGCTGCGAGGGTCGGACAGCACGCTCTGCACCTGTCGCGCGAACTGGGTCAGGTCGATACCGCTGATGCCATTCTCGACCTCGACGCTGTAGCGGTGCACGGTGCCCTTCCCGACTACGGGGCCATGGCCGGCGAGGATGCGAAAGGTACCGGCGCCGACCTTGGTGTAATCGGCGCCTGCGGGCAGCGCCTCGGCGGCCAGCACGGTGTTGCGCGCATCCGAGCCGGGCTGGTCGGACTTGAGCGCGATGTTGCCTGATGCCGTCGGCGGCGCGGGCACGCTCGCCGCGCCAGGCGGTTGCGACCGGGCAGCGGGCCTCTTGGCGCCACCCGCGCTCATCAGCCCGAGGATGGTGATGACGACGAGCACCGGTAGCGCGTAGGCACGCCAGCCGTAGCGCCGAGCGAAGCCGCGCAGCGACTTCAGCAGAGTCGCATCGTCAGGCCGGGCTCCGAACGTCGGTGCGTTTCGGCGCGCCAAGGCAACGTCCTCGTTGCGATCAGGGGTGAGCAACTGGGCCGAGCGGGTCCGCTTGTCGTCGACTTCCCCTGTTGGCACCCGTCCAGATTGCCATAGTGATCGCGTACCCACGGTCAGCGCCCGGGCGATTCGTGCCGATCTTCGTGCGCAGCCCAGGCCAGTATCAGGATCGAGGCATCAGGCGGACTTGCGATCCTGCCCTTTCTTCGGGGGCGCCTTTCGGGCGCTGGCCCGCTTGACGGGCGCCTTGGCGGGCGCCTTGGCCGTACCTGCGGTCGCCTGCCCTGCCGTCCTCTGGCCGGACGCCTTCTTGCCGGGCGCCTTCTTGCCGGGCGCCTTGCCGGCCGCGGACCTCCTGGCGGTGGGCTTCGCCGGCTCGGCAGCCTTCTTGGGTGCCGACTTCTTCGTGGCCGCGCTCGTCTCGCCGCGACCGCGCTTGGCGGCCTCGACCGAAGCGCGCAGCGCCGACATCAGATCCACGACCGATCCCGAGCTCGGCTGCACCTGATCGACCTCGACGACCTCACGGCCCTCGATCTTGGCGTCGATCACCTCCTGCAACGCCGCACGGTAGTCGTCGGTGTACTGCTCAGGCTCGAAGTCCCCGGCCATACTGGCTACGAGGGACTGGGCCATCTGGCGCTCCTGCGGGCGCACCTGCACATCCTCGTCGAGGAAGCCGAAGGACGGCTCGCGAACCTCGTCGGGCCAGATCATCGTCTCCAGCACGATCACGCCGTCCCGCACCCGCAGCGTCGCGAGCTGTTCACGGTTCCTGATGGCGACCTTCACCAGGCCGGCCATGCCACTGTCTTCGAGGGCGTCGCGCAGCAGGACGTAGGGCTTGACCGCGTTCGTCTCCGGCTCGAGGTAGTAGCTCTTGGCGAAGTAGATCGGGTCGATTCCCTCGATCGGCACGAACTGCAAGACGTCGACCACACGGGCCGTCGGCAGCGGCAGGTCGGAGAAGTCGTCGTCGGTGAGCACCACCGTCTCGCCGTTGGGCAACTGATAGCCCTTGGCGATGTCGCCGTAGGCCACCTCCTCGCCGTCGGCCTCGGCCACCCGCTTGTATCGCACGCGGGATCCGTCGGTGCGGCGTACCTGGTGGAAGCTCACGTCGCGTTCCTCGGTCGCGGTGTAGAGCTTGACTCCGATGCTGACCAGCCCGAAGGACACACTGCCTTTCCAGATCGCGCGCATCGTTGACCTCCGGGTGTCGACAGGCACAGCCCTCGTTAGATACCCAGAATGGTAGGCGTGCACCCGATGCTGGCAACGGCCGTGACGCAGTTGCCGGCTGAGCCGGGCTGGGCATTTGAATTCAAATGGGACGGCGTGCGGGCCTTGATCGACGTGTCGGAGCGCGGCGTGAAGATCCACAGCCGCGCCGGCAACGAGATCAGTGCCGCCTATCCTGAGCTCGCTGCGCTGGCCCGTGACGTCGGCGACGCCTTGCTCGACGGCGAGATCGTCGTTTTCGCTGACGGTGTGCCGTCCTTCGAACGCCTGCAGACGCGCCTGCACGTGCGCTCCGCCGCCGAAGCGCGGCGACTGGCCGCCGACGCGCCGGTGACGTTCGTGGTCTTCGACCTGCTGCGGCGCTACGGCGTCGACCTGTCCGACCGCCCCTACGCCGAGCGTCGCGCGACGCTGGAGCGCTGGGCCAGCGAGCGTCCGCACTGGACGATCAGCCCGGTGTTCGACGACGGAGCGGCAACGACCACGGCCGCCCGCGAGCACGGCCTGGAGGGGGTGGTGGCCAAGAGGCTCGCCGCGCCGTACCGTTCCGGGGCTCGCAGCCCGGACTGGCGCAAGCTGCGCTTCGTCCGGGCCGGGGACTTCGTGGTTGTGGGTTGGGAAGCCTCGAGCGGCAAGCCCGGCGAGCTGAGCTCGTTGGTGCTGGGCTATCACGCCAGCGACGCAGAGCTGGTCTACGCCGGGAAGGTCGGCAGCGGCCTGAGTGCCCAGGTGGCCAACCGGTTGCAGGC